>JBBSYD010000078.1:0-11413 GCA_038045425.1 Nanobdellota archaeon
CTTTTGAGGTATCATAAATAAATATTGGACGTAAAGGACTTTCTTCAGTATAAGGTACAGGAGCATTTCCAAAAGCTTTGTCACTTGTAGAAATCACTATACTTTTTACACTATTTCCCCACTTTCTGCAAACTTCTAGTATATTAGTCATACCCATAACATTAATATCAAACGTAGTATATGGGTCATTAGCACAAGTTCTAGTTATCGGCCAAGATGCTAAATGATATATCTCTTCAATTTCATGTTCCACTATAACTCTTCTTATTAAATCTTGATCTCTAATATCTCCTTTAATTGCAATATCAGGATGATGTTCTAACTTTTTCTTTACATTTTCTTCTTTATCAATTCCAATAATAAAATGTCCTTCTTGTTTAAGTTTTCCAATCAAAGCATTAGCTAAAAATCCTTCATGCCCGGTAATAAGAACCTTCATGAGGAAGTACGCCTAAGACGTTATTTAAACATTATTATCCAAACAGATAATCTTAAAAGTAGTCTTTTCTTCAAAAATCTATGAAAACTATTCCCTTGTCCATGCCAGACATAACTGATTTAGAGATAAATTCGGTTATTGAAGTATTAAAAAGTCCAAATTTAAGCCGAGCAAAAAAAACAGAAGAATTTGAACAAAAACTAGCAGAATTAACTAATCATAAATATGCTATCGCAGTTAATAGTGGAACTTCGGCGCTCCATTTATGTGTTAGAAGTCTTGGGCTAAAAGATGGAGATGAAGTAATAACTACTCCCTTTAGTTTCATAGCATCAAGTAATTGTTTACTCATGGAAAAAGTTAAACCTGTTTTTGTAGACATAGATGAAAGAACATACAATCTAAAACCTGAGCTGATAGAAAGTAATATTACTTCAAAAACAAAAGCAATTTTAGTAGTCGATGTATTTGGTTTTCCTGCGGATATGAAAAGAATTAATGAAATTGCAAAAAAACATAATTTGTTTGTAATCGAAGACTCTTGTGAAGCACTCGGCACAAAAAAAGATGGAATTCCCGCAGGAAGCCAAGCAGATGTCGCTACTTTTGCATTTTATCCTAATAAACAGATAACTACTGGAGAAGGCGGGGCAATAGTTACTTCAAATGAAAAATTTGCAAAATTATGCAGAAGTATGAGGAATCAAGGGCGCCCAGAAACTGGAGAATGGCTAACCTACGAAAGAATGGGGTATAATTATTGGATTGATGAAATGAGCTCAGCATTAGGATTAGCTCAATTATCTAGGTTATCTGAGATTTTAGAAAAAAGAAGTTCGGTAGCTGAAAAATATCTCTCAAAATTAAAAGATGTTCAAGGAATAATTCTTCCTCATATTGATAAATCTGTAGAAATTAGTTGGTTTGTTTTTACAATTCGAGTAAACGAAAAAATAAGAGAAAAATTAATGAAATATCTTCAAGAGAATGGAATTCAATGTCGAGCATATTTTTATCCTCCAATTCACTTGCAGGATTTTTATAAAGAACAATTTGGATTAAATGAAGGAGATTTTCCCATAACAGAACAAGTTTCAAAAGAGACAATTTCTATTCCTTTTTATAATAACCTTTCCGAAGAAGATATAAACACCGTAGTTTTAAAGTTAAAGGAAGGAGTTAATAAACTTAAATAGTATCTTAAAAATAAAATGAATGTTGACAAATTAATTTCAAAATCTCACAACAAAAAGTTCATATTTAAGAGATTTAATGATCTATTTGCAGAGGATATAACTTTTGATCTTCATATGCATACGAATCAAACCGATGGTTTAAATAGCATAGACGAAATGATTGCGGCTGCAGAAAAATTAAATCTTAAGACTATAGCATTCACTGAACATGTAAATTTAAAGAACAATTGGTTCTTAGATTTTAAAGAGCAAGTACAAAAAGCAAAAGTTGGAAAAGGAATAGATGTGTTTACAGGAATAGAAGCCAAAGCATTAGACTTTGAAGGAAATATTGATGCATCAGAAGAAATAATTAGCAATGCAGAATTAGTTATAGGTAGTGTTCATAGATATCCAGATGGTCATGGGGGATTGATTGATTTAAACGATTTGCCTAATTTAGGTGAAGAAAAAGTAGCGGAGCTCGAATTTAAATTAGCCATGGGGATATTAAAAAATAAAAATGTTGATATCTTGGGGCATCCGTTTGGAGTATATTCAAAATTTTTCACAAATTTTCCAGAAAATTACTTAAGGAGTCTTATGATAGAATCAATAAAAAGAAATAAAGCTATTGAGATTAGCACAAAGTATAATATTTCGACTGGTAAGATGCTTTCTTTATTAAAAGAAATAAATCCTTTTGTTTCTATAGGATCAGATGCTCACAAAACTGTAGACATATTTAAAGATTTTAATAAGATAATTGATGTAATCAAACAAAAAGAAATTAATATTCTCGTAACTTCTGCAGGAAGTGCTATTTCTCAAGGGATAATAAAATCAATAAAAATGTCTAATCTAAAGGTTAGAATAATTACCACAGATGTTACTCCATTTGCCGCAGGGCTATACCGAGGAAATGTAGGATATCTTGTTCCTTATGCTAAACAAGAAAAAGAGTATATCGAGTCAATAATAGATATTTGTAAAAAAGAGAATATTTCAGGCATACTAATCGGTCTCGACTATGAATTACAAGTGTTATCCAAAAATAAATCTAAGATTGAAAAAGAAACAAGTGCTAAAGTGATAGTCAGCAATCCAGGCATAATTAAAATTTCAAATGATAAATGGCTAACTTATAAGTTTTTATTAGAGAACAATTTACCAGCAATTCCTTCAACACTTCATCATAATATCAATGAATTTATTGCTAATGAAGGATTTCCATTGATAATAAAACCTAGAATCGGGGACTCTTCAAAGAATACGTTTATTGTAAGAACTAAAGAAGAATTAGACGAAAAACTTAATATTCTAATGAACTCAGTTAAATCAAATCCTTGGCTATCTGAAGAAGTTTATCCTATAATTCAAAAGTATATGGGCACCGAAGATGAAGAATTCACTTCTTCAACAGTTGTTTTTGATAAGAAATGTTACGGCGTTGTTTCAATGAAAAGACAAATGAGATTCGGAGGGCATACTACCAGAGCAGAGATAAATGATTATTTAGATATTAATCAGTATATAAAAAGTGTTGCTGAAAAATTAGACTCTTTTGGTCCATGTAATTTTCAGTCAAGAGTTATAAATGGAATACCTTACATATTTGAAATAAATTGTAGATTTTCTGGAACTATTTCCTCTTGTGCTATTGCTGGATTTAATAGTGTAGAAGCATGTATTAGAAAGATATTATTAAATGAATCTATTAAAGAACTAACTCATAAAAATGGAGTTATGTTAAGATATTTTAATGAAGTATTCATTCCATTTAGTGAAATTGAAACTATAACTCGAGAAGGGAATATAAAAAACCCTCAATCTGAGGTCAATAATAGTTTTTAAAATGAAGAAAGCATTAATAACTGGGGGCACAGGATTTCTCGGAAGACATTTATTAGAAGTACTCGTCAATTCAAAAAAATATGAACTTACTGTCTCTTTTTCAAACATCTTAAAAGAAATATTGCCTAAAGAGGTAAATGTTATAAAATTAGATTTAACTAAAGATCAAGATATAGAAAAGCTTCCCTACTTTGATATAGTTTTTCATCTAGCAGGCAATATAAGAATAACCGGCAAAGACACTTTGGAAAAACACGAATCTATTAATTCAGAAGGAACTAACAAGTTATTAAAAAAATGTATTTTAAATAAAATTCCAGAATTTATATTTATATCTTCTTGTGAAGTATACGGATCATTGTTAAAAGAAGATATTACTGAAGAATCTAAGATCGAGCCTTCTAATGATTATGGTAGATCTAAGATGCAAGCAGAGAGATATTGTAAAAAATATTCGGATAAGATAAAAATAATAATTCTTCGTCCATCTTACATCTATGGAGAAGGAATTAGCAAAGAAAGAATTTTTTACAAAATTATTAATTCCGCGTTAAACCAAAATAATATACCTTACCCTCCTTCATTAGGAGGAAATGATTTTATCTATGTTAAAGATGTAGCTCAAATAATTTATGATATTTCAAATCTTAAAAATTTATCAAATTTCGAAATTTATAATATTTCTTCTGGTAAGTTCACTTCAATGTTAGAAATATTTGAAACAATAAAAAAGTTAACTGGAAAAAGCTATCTTCCTTATATTTTCAAAAAAGAAGAGGCAGAGATAAGAAGATTTAGTTTTAGTGCAAATAAGATAAAGTCTATTGGCTTGGTTCCGAAATATTCTTTAACTGAAGGATTAAAAGAGATGTTGCAATTCATGAGAGATAAATAGAAAAAGCTTAAAAACGCAGTTATGTAAAAATAATCATGGATATCAAATCATTTAACACACCAATATTATTAATGGGTTTTAATAGACCTGAAAGCATAAGAAAAGTATTAGCTGAAGTAAGAAAAGCAAGACCTAAACAGATTTTTCTTGCAGTAGATGGTCCAAGAACAAAAGAAGAAGAAAAAAAAGTCAAGCAAGTAAGAGATATTGCTAAGGAAATTGATTGGCCTTGTAAAATAAATACTTTATTTCAAAAAAAGAATTTAGGATGTAGAAATGGGGGAATAACTGCAATAAAATGGTTTTTTGATAATGTTGAAGAGGGAATAATTCTAGAAGATGATGCAATTCCTACTCCTGATTTTTTTAGATTTTGCGCAGAGATGCTAGAAAAATATAGGCACGATAATAGAATAATGCACGTATCTGGTTGCAATTTTCAAAGAGGATGGCAAAGAGAAAGATATTCTTATTACTTCTCTAGTTATACTTATATGTGGGGGTTTGCAACTTGGAGACGTGCACGTAAAAAATACGACCCTGAAGCTAAGTTATATCCGCATCTAAAAAGTAAAGGATACATCCGAGATCTCTTTCCAAATTTTTTCGAGAGGAAACATATGGAAAGAATATTAAATACAGCATATTATAACAATAATGACGCTCCAGACACTGAGTGGCTATATTCAGTTTTTATCAATAGCGGGCTTAGTATAGTTCCAAACAAAAATTTAATAAATTATATTGGATTCACGGAAGATTCTGCGCATACAAAAAGCGAAGATTCATTTTTATACCAACCTCCTTCAGTTATTGCTTTTCCTCTAAAACATCCACCATTTATAATAAAGGATATCGTTGCAGATAGACGTTACGTAATCTGGTTGCTTTTGAATAAAATCAAGAAATATCTATTTTTCAAAACGGGAATATGCAAGTTATTCTTCAAGTAATATCACTTCTTTCTCAGCACAAGATAAACCGATTGGGGTTGTAATTTATCAATAATCCTTCTTGCATGGTATTTTTTATTCCAAGAGAACAACCTAGACATTAATCCATCCAAGAATACAAGTAACTTTGAATTAGTACCTTCCGTATTACCTGCAAGTCTTCGTGTTAAAGGAAATAGAATTCTATTTTCAGCAACTATTTCCAGTCCATTCGATTTAATCAATTCATGCATGATTCCTAAAGGAATTCCTCTCTCTCTTTTGGTAAGCCCGTGCCTAGGCTTATTCCAATCTCCCATAGAAACTGTTGGTTCTCTAATCAGCAAATATCCTCCTTTATTCAAAACTCTCACCAGTTCAGAAAATACAAAACTAACATTAGGCACATGATGAATGACTCCCAAACAAGTTATCAAATCAAAATAGTTATTCTCAAAAGGTAATTTTCCTTGTATGCTAGACTTTACATAAACTGGCGTTTTATCTCCTATCTTCTTAGCCCTTAATTTATCTGAAGGTTCAACAATGTAAACTTGCTTAATCTTATTTATAATCGGTAAGAATTCATCTCCGTAGGCTGCACCAAATCCAAGAACCCTCGGAAATTTCGTAATATTATTCAATTTACTAAACCCATATTTTTTATTAAACTCATGAAATTGGTAACTATATTTTTTAATTCTTTTTTTTACTATTCCAGAATATCCTTCTTTTTCATCATTATACCACTCTTTAATTTTTGAAACATTAAAATCATCACCATATAACTTTTCTCCTGAAAAGAATTCTTCTTTCATAGTAATCTCCTAAAAATTCCAGTTAATTTCTTTTCTGCAACCGAAATTTCAAAATTCGCTTTAAAATATCTTCTTATTTTTAAAGCATTAGAATTATCTTTAATTTCTTCTATTTCATTAACCATATTACTCCAATCTCCAATCTTGAATACTTTTCCAAGATAATTCTTGGTTATAATCTCTTTTATTGCACCATTATCATATGCAAAAACTGGTATTCCAAACATAAATGCTTCCAATATCACTAAAGGAAAAGATTCATTCTCATATGAAGTAGGAAATATCATTAAATCACTTTTAGCTAGCAATTCCTTTTTCTTCGCTCCATAAATTCCACCCAAATATCTACAATTATCCTGAAGATTATTTTCTTTAAGATAATTTTCCCATTTTGCTTTAAATTTCAAATCACTCCATTGCCCACCAAAATAGCAATTATATTTTATTTTCAAGGATTTACAGATTTTTAATACGTCTAATGCTCCCTTAGACTCAATCATATTTGAAAGATAAACTATATTTAATTTATTATTCTCTTTTCTCTTTTCTAAAATCTCTCTAAATTCCCTTTCTCCAATCAAATCATTAATACCATTAGGTAATACAAAGACATCTTTCTTATCAAATAATCCTTCAACTTCAGAATACAACAAGTTAGATAAAATAATCATTTTAGTATTATTAAATACAAATTTGGAATATAGATTTTTAATTACATTTCTAGCATGGAGCTGAAAAACTATTTTTCTTCTAAAAATCTTACATAACAAAACTAAAAAACTATCTCTATAGAAAGCCAATCCATTTGGAGCAATTTCAAAATAAACTAAATTCGGTCTAAACAGTATTAGTTTATATAATAAAATAAATGGAAGTAATACAGTCATAAAAATCTTGCGCATACTAAACTTTCCAATTTCTTCAACTTTCTTAGAATAATTTATTTTTAATCTATCGATGTCAAAGTTCTTCTTAATTATTTTACTATTAAAATATGATTCATTCATCATAGCCGCTCCATGCACGGGGGGAACAAATCTTCCAATAAATAGAACTTTAGATTTCATTTCAGCCTCACCTGATTAAGATACCCAATAGAAACAAAACTTCTCCAGACTTTTTTCTTGCTATAATGAAAGTCAGTAATCAATCGATATAGCCATTCAATTCCCAATTTAGATATCAACTTAGGTGCTTCTTTTTTCTTCTGAATTAAGAAATCCATTGCCGCGCCCACATTAAAGAAAAATTTTGCTTTAGTTTTTCCAAATAAATCTTCACTGTGAATATTCTGCTTAGGACACCCGATTCCCACCCAAACACAATTTGCCCCAAAATTATTAATCATTTCTGCAATTTTGTCAACTTCCGTTTTACTAAATTGAACTTCAGTTATATGTGGAGGGTTATAATATCTAATTTTGTTTTTATTCAGGTAATCAAATCTTTTTAAAATTTTATCTATATCTTGTTTTTCAAATCCAATAAATAAATGTTTATACTTGCCTGCCCCTTTATTTTCAAAAAACTCCTTAGTAAACCTCGGTCCTTTTAATCTTCTAACAATTCTAAAATTGCTTATTGACGCCCAGAGGGATAAAACAAATCCATCAATTAAATTAATATTTTCTTTCCTCAATATCGCCTTTCTAAATAACGGCTGGTTAACAAACTGATACAAATCATGAGAATTAACAAAGTTAAATATTCTTCTTTCTTTCAAGCATAATAACTTTTCAATTTCTTCAAATTTCAAAGAAGAAACAACTAATCTTTCCATAAATAATACTCTCCTTTTAGTTATATAAAATTAACCTATCTAGTTTTTGTAACTTGTTCTTCTATCCAGCTATATGTTTTTTCCATTCCATTTCTAAGCGAATAATTTGGAGCCCAACCCAATTTTTCTCTTATTAAGCTATTTTCAGAATTTCTTCCTCTAACTCCCAGAGCATTTGTAGCTAAATTATGTTTTAACTCAATTTTCTTACCGGCTATCTCTGCAACCATACAGGCAAGGCCATTAATTGAAATATCTTCATCAGAACCAATATTCACTGGCCCAGTAAAATCGCTATCCATAAGCCTTCTTATCCCCTCTAGGCACTCATCAATATACAAGAAAGACCTTGTTTGATTTCCATCTCCCCATACTTCAATGGTTCCTCCCTCTTTAGGAAGCATAGCCACTTTTCTAGCCATCGCTGCAGGAGCTTTTTCTCTTCCTCCAGTCCAAGTTCCCTCTGGTCCGTAAATATTATGAAATCTTGCTATTCTTACTGGTACTCCCGTATTTTTCATCATAGTTAAATACAATCTTTCACTAAACAATTTTTCCCAACCATATTCTGAATCTGGTCCAGCTGGATAAGCATCGCATTCTCTAAGCCCAGGATGATCTACTTCTTCCTGTTTACTTTGAGGATATACACAAGCAGATGATGAATAAAATAATTTTTTAAATCTTCCATGTAGATTAGCAAAATTAAGATTAATCATTGCAGAATTATGCATTATTTCTAAATCATGTTCTCCAGTAAAAATAAATCCTGCTCCACCCATATTTGCTGCAAGTTGATATACCTCATCAAATTTATCTCCTTTAGATAATTGGAGTACAATTTCGCAGTTTCTTCCAGATTTCAAATCAAGCACATAAAACTCATCTGCTTTGGTTTCAGAAAATTCAGGATATTTTAAATCAACCCCTCGGACCCAAAATCCCTCATCCTTAAGTCTTTTCACCAAGTGACTTCCTATAAACCCTCCTGCTCCACAAACCAAAGCAGTCTTTTTTTCACTCATCAAAAAGCAAGCTCATTTATATTATTTAAGCTTTATTGTGATGTCAAGAACGTTAAACCCTTGCTTTTAAGCCATGACGTTCTTGAGCATAGAAAATCTTTAGATTTCTCTATGCCCGAAAACTAGAAGTTTTCTTGGCATCCAAAGCAAGAATGCCTATCATAAATTCTGACGTTTAAGTAGAGAGGGCATATCTTGCTTTTGATATTTTGCTTTCGACCCTCGATACAAAATAAATAGATAAATTCCTCTACTCAAAACTGTTGCAATTGCCGCGCCCATTGCAGCATATACGTGTCCATAAACTATCAAACTTTGAATGAAGAAATAATTTAATCCTATATTCAATAGAATTGCAATTCCTAACATTTTTGCTAAAATCATTGTTCTTCCTTGAGATATATAGTAATTAGAATACAATCCAATAAATGGATCAATAAGAATCAAAACTGCGAATATCCTTAAAATATTAGTTGCTGGAAGATAGTCCGAACCATATAATATCCATATTCCCAACCAAGCAAATATTAAAACTCCAATAAGAACTATGATAGAAATATATGCAGTAATTAAAAATGATTTCCTAAATGCCCTCTTTAATTGATTTCCAGTTATCCTTGAAAATATCGGGAATAATACTGCTGCAAAACTAGCCAGAGTCATAATTGCAGTTGCAAGATTTAACGCAGCTGAATAATATCCTATTGTTTGTGCTGCTACAACCCTTCCTAGCATTAGCATATCAATACTTCCAAAGAAAACTCCGGAGATAACCGTAGCAGTTAATGGAATAACAAATTTATTTACTTCTCTTTTTTTATTTTTATCTAATTCCTTAATTTCAAATTTAGGTCTTTTTATAAATAAATATGCTAAAGCAACAAAATAAGAGATAGATACTGATAGAAACATAATCACAATTATTAATTCGCTAGATTGTGATAAACTATAAAATATTGTCAATGGTACAATTATTAGTCTTAGACTCTGAAGAATTATTTCTTTATACATAACTGTTTTAAAATCATTTTTAGCTTGGAATATCGCAGAATAAAAATTCATCAAGCTAACTATTGCTAAATAAACAATCCCTGCAATTAAAGCAAAGAATAAGGGTTTTCTATAATACTCGGCAATATATTTTGCAGAAAAAATTAAAATTACTGAAACAATTCCCAGCATAAATATTTTTATTTTTAATAGATAACTGTAATATCCTCCTTCCAATCCTTTTTTCTTAGCAAATGCTCTTGACAAAAAGACAATTGCTGCATTTCCTATTCCTAAATCTGCAAATACACTAAACAAAACAATAGTGCTTAAAGCTAAATTATACAATCCAAACAATTCAGGCATAAGCATCCTAGCCAGAATCATAGTAAATACCAAACTTCCAATTTTTCCAATCCAAGAAGTAGCAAGATTATATGTGCTATTCTTTATCGCCATTCCAGTATACCCAGAAAAATCCTTCCTCCTAATTCTATTCAAAATATCTAGTCCTTCACCAATTCCTTCTCTAGCTAAATCATATGACTTCTTTGTAGTAAGCTTAATCCTTTCTCTCATTCTTAACCTCTATTTTCTTGTATAATAAACCTTATTAATAACAAATTTTCAAGTTTTAAATGGTTTTGGTTAAAATTCTCGGAGGAATAGACTTACTTGCAGCATTAACATTTCTACTCCTAGTTTTTGGAATTCACCCCCCTATTCAGCTAATCCTTTTCTGTGCAGGCTTACTTTTACTTAAAGGAATGTTTATAATCTCTGGAGACGTACTAAGCGTAATAGACATATTTTCTTCAATCCTTCTTTTAGTTTCATTATTATTTGCTATTCCATCAATATTAGTCTGGATTCCCGCATTTTTCTTAATTGCAAAAGGAATAGTCAGTTTTCTTTAAGCAATCTCTTTTGCAAGCCAATTAAAGAAAAAATATTCTCGTCTATACATATATCCATTATCCAAAAAGGCAATAACATCTAATAGAGAATGGAAAGTTATTCCTATAAAAACAAAAAACATTGGAAAATAAAATATTCCCAAAAGGGCGATTAATGCATGAAACTCAAGAGTATGAAATAAATGAAAATCTCCCTTTCTTTTTATTCCCTTTGCTTTTTCCTTCTTCATAATCTCTTTCTGTTCCCTATGATATGCAAATGCTTTGAACAATCCAATTTTTCCAGTTTTCATTACTGCCTGAACATAATGGTCAAAGTCAATTAGAAATGAAGCAAAGAAAACAATCGCCAAATTCATCCAGCCAAGTTGAGGAACAAAATATCCCAATCCTAATGTAAAAATTGCTCCTAACAAAATGTGCCATCTAGGTAACATATCTTTCAATAAAATAATAAGCTTAAATATCTTCTCCTGCATTTTTATCATATTAAATACTCACTAATTTTATAGGAATTACCACACCAGCATAGGCAAACGGCTACATCCCAAATAGATTTTTGAATAGAAATCTAGATCATTAAATGCA
>JBBSYD010000079.1:0-12836 GCA_038045425.1 Nanobdellota archaeon
TGAAGCACTTAGAATGATTATTGGTGATAAGAAATTTGAGAGGTATGGAGATTTAATTTGGAGTAATTTAACATGAGTAGATATAAAATGAGTTTGCAAGATGCAAGAAGATTACAAAAATGGGCAATAGAAACAAGTGGGGCTAAAAAATTTCTTGATAGTTTGCCAAAGTTTCCAAAAACGAAGAAAATAAAAGAAGGACTTTATGTTAGTTATGAAATTGATAAAGATGAAATAGAGGATGATGGGTTAGATTATTGTACTCCCGAAATTGCTTCTGTTTGGATTGTGGACGACGAGGGGGAAGAAACTAAATTGGGAGGCATTAGAGCATATAATTGGGAGACGTATTGGTTGGAATTTGACATGGATTGCGAAGTAGATAATGCGGAAAACTGGTGGGCACTCATTAAAGAAGAATATAAGAAATTACATGCAGAGGTTTTAAAAGAATGAAATTGAAAAAAATTGTAAAATATAATTATACCTTAACTGAAGAAACTCTTGAAAAAGATATTGATAAATTTATTGAAAATGCTAAAAATGGAGATTTTCATATGGACAAAATGTATCAAAATGAAGGATTAAAAATAATTAAGCAATATTTTAGAATTTTGAAGGAGAAGTTTAAGAATAATGAATTTGAAGAGTGTAAAATATGTTATCATAAGCTAATTCCTTTTTTATTAGTAGCTTCTAGTGGAGAAAATGACTTATTTGATTATAATGACTTATTGGCTAAGATTACAAGTGAGTTTGATGATTATATTAAAAATTATTTTATCTGCCTTGTTAAAACTTGTAGTATTGATGAATTAACTGATAAAATTTTTGAATATGCTTCTGCATTGGACATTTATGGGTTTGATTCCGACTTTGAGGTTTTATTAAATAACTTAAGCAAAGAGCAATTGAATGAATTTGAGGAAAAAATGCTTATGAAACTCCAAAGTGCATCAATAAAAGAAGAGAATAGAAAAAGTGGGGCTTATTTTCTAATCGAAATGTCTGAACATCAAGAAAACAAAGAAAGATATCTAAAGCTATGTGAAAGACTCAAGGGAGTTTTAATGGATGAGGAGATAGTCTCTTTAAAAGAAGAATATAAAGATTATGCTCTTTCGAGAGGGAAAGGATGAGTAAGAAAATGGTGGATGATGGTGGTCAGAAAAATACCCAGAAAACTACCCAGAAAACTGTGGAGAAAACTACCCAGAAAACTTCGGAGAAAATTATTGATCTAATAAAACAGAACCCTGAAATTAGTGCAGAATCAATAAGCAAAGAAATAGGGATAAGCTCAAGAGCGGTAGAGATGCAATTATCTAAACTCAAGGAAAAAGGATTGATAAAGAGAATTGGTCCAGATAAGGGCGGGCATTGGGAGGTTTTAAATGAATAAGAAAATAAAAGAACTTGTTTTAGCGAGAATTGATGCTCAAACTCGGTCTAATCTTAGATTATTCATAGATTCATCTAAGGGGATGAATAAAGAAGAAATCATGAATCATGTAAGAAAGGGGGATGAAATTGGGAAACAGATTATTAAGATGCATATTAATTTTATTAGAGCGGTTGCAAGCGGGGAAATTACAAATTTAATTGATTCTGTTTAAGACTGAGAAAATGCTCTTTGCGTAACCTCTTGGGCTTTAGCCCTGAGACTGAGAGAACTTTTAGTTCTCGAGGCATTCAAAAACAAAGTTTTTGATGTAGCAAAGGCATTTTCGAGGCTGAGAAGATATTATCTTTGAGGCCATCAGGAATTGAAATTCCTGAGGTGCTCAAGAACTCAGGACATGCTCAGGGTTTTAACCCTGAGTTCTTGACAACCTTAAAAAGAAGTATTTTTATATATCTGTTGTATTGATTTTTTATGAATAAGAGAATTAAATTGCTTAATACAAAAATATTAAGCGGTGATAAAATTGAAGTTTACTGAATCTGAAACATTAGAACTGAAAACTTCAACTTCGGAGTTGAAAGATGCAGTTGAAGCCATATCTGCCATATTGAACAAACATCAGAAAGGTGAATTGTATTTTGGGATTAAAAATAATGGTGAAGTTATTGGGCAGGATGTTTCCGACAAAACACTTAGAGATGTAAGCCAGGCAATTTCTACAACTATTGAACCTAAAATATTTCCAAAAGTTGAGAATGTTTTAATTGAAGATCGGCAGTGCATATTTGTTCAATTTGAGGGCAAGGAAGTTCCCTATTATTTCAATGGAAGAGCATACATCAGAGTTGGAACTGAAAATAGGCAGATTTCTGCAAAGGAACTGGAAAAAATGATTCTTGATAAAAACAGAGAAAAAATGAGATGGGACAATCAAATTAGCGAAGGAACAACTTTGAAAGATATGAACGAAGAAAGAGTTAGAGCATTTGCTGAAAGAGCTGGGCAGAAATTTATTTCCGTTGAAAGTACTTTGCAAAATCTTGAAGTTATGAATGGAAAGAATATCTTTAATGCAGGGGTTATATTTTTTGATAAAAATCCTAGGAAAAAGTTTTTTAATTTTAGACTAAGATGTGCTGTATTTCCGGGGACTTCTACAGCTACCATCTCAGACAGAGTGGAGTATGAAGGAGATATTCTGCAACTAATAGAATATGCCTTGGAATACATACTAAGGAATATTCACACAGGTATGAAAATTGAAGGACTTGCAAGAATAGATATTCCTGAAATAGACAAGGAAGCACTTAGAGAGGCATTGATAAATGCCTATTCTCACAGAGATTATTATGATCCTGAAAGCGTAAGTGTTGCAATCTTTAAGGATAGAGTGGAAGTGCGTAATCCCGGGAGTATCTTTGGAGGATTAACCATAGCACAGTTGCTCAAGGGAGAGGCTGGACAAAGGAGAAATCCCTTGGTGGCTGAATTGTTGCACAGAGTTCACTTCGGAGAAAGATGGGGAAGAGGATTAAAATTTATTCTTGAGAAAGAGAAAGATACCAAGTTCAAGGACGTATCAGATGCTTTTACTGCAACATTTAGAAGGAAAGAGGATACCCCCCAAAAGACCCCCCAAAAGACCCCCCAAAAGCCAACAGAATTAGAGCAAAGAATATTAGATATAATCAAGAAAAGACCCTCGGCCACAAGAGAGGAAATAGCTAAATATCTTAATATAACTGCAGAGACAGTTAAAGAATATCTTGAAAAGTTAAAGAGTAAGGGATTACTGATAAGGGTTGGAGGAAGAAAACAAGGAAGTTGGGAGGTTTTGGGATGAACGAAGAAATCAAACTAAACAAAGAACAAATAGAGGCAAAGAATACTCAAGAGGGAAATCTTTTGATAATTGCCAGTGCAGGAACTGGAAAGACCACCACGATTGTTGAAAGATATATCAATTTAGTAGAAAAACAGGGTTTAAGTCCAGATGAAATAATAATGACTACGTTTACCAATAAAGCGGCTAAAGATATGATTGATAAGATTGGCAAGCGGACGGAAAAGATTCCGAAGTATATTGGGACTATGCATTCACTATTTTTAAGAATATTGAGAGATAATCATGAAAAAGCAGGATTAAGGCAGGGGTTTACTTTATTGACTGAAGATGGTGATAAAAAGAAAATTATAAGGGAAATAATTGGCAAATTAGGACCAAAACCAACAAACGAAAATGTAATCTATTTCTTGGATAGAATAAATCGATTCAAAAATGCAGGGGTGCATCATGAGGAACTTAAGGAAGATGGAAGTATTGAAGAGTCAAATAGCACAATTGAAGAAGCAATTGGTGGAGAGATTGTTCATGTGAACTCCGCGATAAAAAAATTAGGAGTTAAAGTATACAAAGAATATCAAAGAAAATTAATTGAGTCTAATATGCTGGATTTTGATGATATTTTGTTATTAACCTATAAGCTATTTGACAAGAATAAAGAATTAAAAGATAATTATGCTAATAAATTCAAAGCGATTATGGTTGATGAAGCACAGGACTTAAATGTTGTGCAAAGAAATATATTAGAACTGCTTCAAAATAATAATCTTTGTCTAATAGGAGACGATTGCCAAAATATTTATGCATGGCGGGGAGCTTCGAATGATTTAATATTTAAATTTGACAAAAAACATAAAAAAATAATTTTAGAAGAAAATTACCGTTCAAAAAAAGAAATAATTGAAGCAGTAAATAAGATAATTAAGTCTCTTTCGTTTAAAATAAATAAAAAATTGAAATGTACTCGAGAAGAAGGCGAAAAAATAAGAATGGAGGGATTTGATTCGTTCAATGATGAGATTGATTTTCTTGTATCAGCGTCTAAACGTTTAATCAAAAATAAAGAAAAACTTGAAGATATCTCAATTCTTTTTAGAACAAACAATCTTGGAAAACAGATAGAACAGGCATTTAGAAGAAACAAAATTCCATGTCATTTGTCTAGAGCAAGGGGATTTTTGGACAGAGAAGAAATAAGAGACATAATCGCATTTTTAAGACTGAAAGTAAATCCTTATTCAAGGTTGGAGTTTAAAAGAGTAATTAGTCTTATTGATGGAATTGGTAAGGCTAAAGTAGACAAGTTGGAAGAGATATCTGACAAGAATAATTGTTCGATAATGGACTCACTTAATCATCTTGATAAGTTAGGATTTTCTCCTCAGATATCAACAGCCCTTTCAAAATTATACGACATAACAAAAGATGAAACTAAGAATCCGTTAGAATTGTTTCTCAAATTCTTTGATTATTATAAGCTAATATCTAAAAAATATTCATTTGAGCCTGAAAAAGTAAAAGACAAAAAAGAAAATATAGAAACCTTGAATGAACTTTTTGAGGGATTTAAATATAATTCTGAAGGTATAACTTCATTTCTTGACAGTTTAATTGAAATGGAAAAAAGAGAGAAGAATAAGAATAAAATAGTTTTGAGCACTATTCATAGTGCGAAGGGCTTGGAATGGAAGCATGTTTTTATTGCGGGATGCAATGATAGAATAATGCCGTTTTATTTTGATAAACTTAGCAAAATACAAAGAGATGACGAATTGAGATTATTTTATGTTGCAGTCTCAAGAGCAAAGGATTTTCTTACTATAACTCACTCAAATAATCATGAATGGAGATGGCTTGAGCCTTCGCCATTTTTGGAGATAATAAAATGATAAGAGAAAAAATGAAAGATGAAAGTTATGAAAAAGATTTGACAGAATCAGAACCCAAACTTCTAAAAGACAATAGAGAGCTCTATGCACTTCACATGGAAATTCATAAACTTTTAGAAGACCTCATAACAAAAACAAATCTTGGAAGCATAGAAGAAAGCTATGCTGACGAAATAAACTTCGATATTGGAGAGCATTCAATTTACTCTTGTGCATATTATCAACAAGTTTTTGTTACAAGCCCTGATGGAAATGAATATGAATTAGAACATGATTTAGAAAGAACTAGGGAACTTTATGCTGAAATAAAAAAGAGAGCAGATGAATTTGATAAAATTATCAAAACTAAAAGCCTAAAAATAGCTGTTAAAGTCTTTCAAAAGCCTTGGATAATCCATTTTGAAGATTTAGATGAAGGAGAATTAGATTAATATGAATGAAGATGAACTAAAGAAAGAAGGACTTAGAAGCATAAAAGAATCGGACATAGCTTGGGAAGAATTTTTTAAAGATAAGCCAAAGCCACAAAATGATGAAGAAGATAAAAAACAGCAGGAAGAGTTTTATCATTGGTATAATTATGTGAGAAAACAAAGTGATACTGGGAAGACTCCTGCTGAAATGTTCAAAGAGATTTATGGCAAGGAGCCTCCTCAAAATTTTCCGATTTCTTCACAGCAAGATACTGGTAGGATGATGAATTTTGAGTGGGATGATGAGTATGACGATGAAGATAATGATGAGTTTAGTAAAGAAATTGATAATTTTTTAAATAGTGTACCTAAAAAATGTTTTTCTTGCAAAGAGCAAATTTTATTATCTGAAGAGGATGCCCAAGAATTTGAGAGGGGGTTATGTTCCGGATGTTATGAAAAAATGAGTGAATCTGAAAAAGATAAAGTTATGCAAGATGATAAATGTTATATTGAAACTAATGAGGATGAAGATGACTATTTTGATGAGGAAGAAGAGGATGACCAAATATTAAAAGAAGTTGAAGATATTGCAGATGAAATGTTTGAGGATAGTGTATGGGCAAATTCAAAAGAAGACGTTAAAGCGATGTCAAGAAGAGATTCATCGCAACATATGTTTAGACTCGGTTTTTATATGCATGCTAAATATTCAAATTATCAAATGAGAGAACTATCGAGAAAAATGAAAAATATGTCTAAAGAAGAAATGGAAGAGCTGATGAATAATATTAATAAAAAAGAGGACGAGGATGATGAAGATGAGTGAAATCTGTAAGACTTGTAGAGGAGGATTAATGTGGAAATGAAAAATACAAAATTAAGTATTAAGGATAAAATTTTATTGAATGAAATAATTGAAGATGCAATTGCGGATTGTAATGATGAAGATGAACAGCTTATGGGTTGGGCTTGTGTGTTTGAGGAGAAGATTTGTGTGCCTTGCAAATGCCTAATTGGAAAACATGAGGCAATTTTAAAGGAAGTAGAACAAGCAGAAAATGCTATTTTGGGTTTGATAACCATAGGAAAAGTTAAGATTAGAACTCCTATAGAAGATATTAAACTGGAAAATGAAAAGATAATGAAGTATATTGAGGCATATAAATATTGGAGGAAAAATGGTTGAAGAAATTAGCAGAAAACTAGTGGATGAGCTTGAGAAACTTGAAAGAACTAAGAAAGATGCTGAACATAAAATTGAAAATCTTAAGTCAGAGATTGCCAATATTGCGAAGTTGCAAGGTAAAAGATTCATAAACGGAACACATAAAGGATGTTCTGTAAAAGAATACGAAAAGGTTATTTATCCCGAAGATAAAGATTCATTTGGTAAACTTATAAAGTCTAAAGGATTATACGAATATTACTCTCAAATCAACTATTCTAGATTAAGCCCCGCGATTATTAAGAGAGACATAAATTTGGATAAGGAGATATTAGATAAGGTCAAGATAATTAAAGATTTTAGGGTTGTTTTGATTGACAAAGGAGTATAATTATGGAAAAAGAAAAAATAAAAAGTTTAATAATTGAACTGCAAAAATACGACAATCCAAAAGGATATAAATTAAATTACAAGGAAGTTAAGGATAAACTTAGCCAAACTATTAATAGCTTAATTTTGTGTAAGGATGAATGTTTAGATGAATTGCACGCGTTAATTAGTTATGAAGAGACTTGGAGTTGTTTATTTGCTCTTGAAGTTATTAAAGAAATAAAGAGCAAGAAATCTATAGATTATCTAATAAATTATATTGTAAAAACTGAAGAAGGAGAGCATGGCGACTCGGGCGAAGAAGCCATGTTTGCTTTGACAAATATAGGGGCTACGGCAATTGATCCTTTATTAAAAGAGATTAAAAATCAATTTTCAAAAAGAAAGTTTTACTTTTATCTTATAGGGGCTTTAACAGAGATTAAAGACGAAAAAGTTTACGAGTTTATGAAAGAAGTAACTGAAGATTATATCCAAGATGAAGAAAAATATGATGAATGGTTTCACATCGATGTATTTACTTCCGACTTTGATAAACAAGGGAAAAAAGAAATTCTTCTGATATTAAAAGAACTTATTAAACTTGATAGGGTGTCTAAGCATGAAAAGATAGAAATTGAAGACTCTATAGAAAGAATTGAAGATCCTATAGAATATCAGAAAAAAACTAAAGAACAGTTTAAGAAAATGAAGCCATTCATTGAAAAGTTTATGGCTCAAAAAAGTGATAGCTCTGATATTGGTAAAGAAGAACTAGAAGAAAGAATGTGGACTCCAGAAAAGGATTTAGAAATACAATTTAAATGCCAGAATTGCCATAAAAAACAAAGTATTAATCCTGGACTGATAAAAATCATAGATGGTAAAAAAGCAGAATTTAGTTTTGAAAATGAGATAATGTGTAAGTTTTGTTTTAGCAATGATATCAAACTTACCAAACAGGGAAGTAGAGACATTATGTTTCAAGCAATTGGAACAGTTGAAGGAGTAAGAAAGGGAGTATTGTCTGTTGGTGATAAAATCTATGTTGAAGATAAATTAATGCCTTTTAATAAGTCATATGATTACATCTTAAAAAGATTAAATGACGAGCCAAACAATGCAGGGCTTTATCTTAGAGCAGGCAATGTATCAAAAAATTTCAATAAATATAAAGATGCTATCAAGTACTACGAGAAGGCTATTGAATTAAACCCTCGATTAATCGCTTCTTATTTAAATTTAGTAGAAATTTATGAATTTAGGTACAAATATTATAATGTTAAAGATGCAAATGTCAGTGCTGTCTTTTATCTCAATGAAATGATAGACATTTTTAGAACCCAGAATTTCGATGCATTAACTATAAAGAATAAAGATAGCATTATTTCGTTTATGGGTGAAAAATCAGAATCGTTGGGCGTTTATGTTCCTGAATTAATAACCATTCCAATTCCTTATAAGAAAGATAAAGTAGGTAGAAATGAACCTTGCCCGTGTGGTTCTGGCAAAAAATATAAAAAATGCTGTTTGAATGGAAAGGAGAAATGAATAATGAAAAATACAAAATTAAGTAGCAAGGATAAAATTTTATTGAATGAAATAATTGAAGATGCAACTGTGGATTGTAATGATGAAGATGAACAGCTTATGGGTTGGGCTTGTGTGTTTGAGGAGAAGATTTGTGTGCCTTGCAAATGCCTAATTGGAAAACATGAGGCAATTTTAAAGGAAGTAGAACAAGCAGAAAATGCTATTTTGGGTTTGATAACCATAGGAAAAGTTAAGATTAGAACTCCTATAGAAGATATTCAAATAGAAGATGGTAAGATAATGAAGTATGTTGAGGCATATAAATATTGGAGGAAAAATGGTTGAAAATAAGGATAAAATGGCGGTTGTTAATTCTATTATTCGTGATAAAATAAGTTCAACAAATGCTTCAGGTGAAGATATACTTTTAATAGACAAACTTGTTAGTTCATATTATCGAAAAAGAATTGGTATATCTCATTCGGCACCCGAGACAATGGCTGCTGCATTTTTATGGGTTTATTCAAAATCTAATTTTTTGCGGGAAGGCGATTATAAGTGGTCTTGTCAGGGTTTGGCTGAATTATTTGGTGCTAATTCGAAAACAACTGGAGATGTTGCAGCTAAAATTTCAAAGATATTGAAAATAAGATTATGGGACGCGAGATTTTGCAAACAAAGTGTTATGAAAGATAATCCTTTTGATATGTTTTCAATGCTTCCATCAGGTTTTATTGTTAAAAAGGAAATCTCTGAGACTTCATCGGGGAGTATGCAGGAACAAATGGATACTAAAGAAGATTAGTTTAATTTGATATTTTGTTTCAGTTATTTTTATCGTCCGCCTAAATCTCCGAGGCACATGTCGTTTGCTCTACTTACCTTTTTTCTCCGAAAAACCAACTAATAATCTGAATGATAATAACCTATTTAAACAGAAGTTGCATTAGTTTGTTATGGAAGATAAGAGGGAAAAGTTTCTTAAAGTGTATGCTGATGTACCCGATGGGTTGAGAAATGATATTATTGTAATTGTTGATAATAAGACCTATAACTGGAATACTTCTTATTTTGAGATAAAGGAGAATACTTCTCTTGGAAAGAAGATTTTAAAAGCTTTGGAGGACTTAGGAATATTATGAAAGAAGGACAAGATTTGGATAAAGAAACAAATATTAATGAAAAGATAAAGGCATTAGTTTTGGCTAGAATTGATGCTCAGGCACCTTCCAGTCTTAGATTATTTATAGGTTCATCTAAGGGGATGAATAAAGAAGAAATAATGATGCATGTAAGAAATGGGGATGAAATCGGGAAACAAGTTATAAAGATGCATATGAATTTTATGAAAGCAGTGATGAAAGGAGAGGTTACTCAATTAATTAATTCTGTTTAAGATGGAGACTGGGTTAATTATTACTCTTCCAAATTGGGATAATGTTACTGAATATCTTTCTTAGTTTTCTAGGTCTTACCCAGACATAATAGATACATGTACGCGCAATTTAAACCTTTTTATGGAGATTTAGTTTTAACTATTCTCTTTGCTTAGGAAACCTTCGCAAATTTCAATAAGTTTGGGTTGTATTTTTTGCTTGAAGTTTTCAAATTCTTTTTGGTTATATTCAATTATTGAAAGTTCTTCGATTCTTTCTTCACTTTGAAAGAACTTACCTTCCTGAAGAAGAATGAGTTTTTCATTAATTAATTCTATAAGGTTTTTCTTGATAAGAGCAGAACTTTTGATTTTGTCTATAATATCTTCTACATTTGCTTCAAGAGCAGCTTTTATTAAAAATAAATCAAATAAGTCTCTTTCTTTAAGTTTATTTCGTGTTAGAATTGCTCGATATTTTTCTAGGGTGATTTCTTTGAGAGAGTAACTTTCTACTTTAAAGTTAAGGTATGACAAGTTTAAATCACTTAATATCTTTTTTGAGTCAAACCAGTCAGTTATTGCTCTAATCGAAATTTCTATGGGCTTTTCAATTATTTTTTCTACAAAATTTATTTCTACTTTTATATACTGGGTGTTTGAATAATAAATTTTGAATGTATAAACCACTCTTCCAGATAGCATATGACAATATTTTTTGTTTGAGCGATCAGTACTAAAATCTAATCCTAATGTATCTGTTACTTTCTTGAGTTGAGGGACGAAATAATCTAGAAATGTTTTTACTTTCCTTTCTCTAGCGTTTCTTGGTAGGTCTCGAATATTTGAGGAGTCTTTAAAGACAAAATCTAAGTCTTCTGAAAATCTATGATATTTTAAGTAGTTTCTTGAAAGAAGAGTGCCTCCTTTGAAAATTAGTTCCTTTCCTAACCCAAATTTTTCAAATTCAGCTAAAATTAGAGTTAAAAGTAAATCTTTTTCTAAGAGGTCATCTCGATTCTTTAGATTGAGACTTTTTTTCAATTGTTCTAGGTAACTCTCTTTATTTATCTCTTTCCAACCCATTTAGGATACCTCCGCAGATAAGTTTGCGTATTTTTTAGTCGGGTTAAGTGTTCTGATTGTTTAAAATAAACTTTGTCGATATATGTTTTTGCAGGGTCAGAATAAAAATAGGTTATTTTATTCTTTGTTTTTAATTCTTTTATGCCAAAAATAAGGCTTTCTTTAGTTTTTATGAATTTTACTTTAATACCTTCCATATTTTTTATGCCACTTAATTTTGTGTTTATTATATTTATCAAAACGGGGGTTTGCCATGTTTTTCCTTGCTCGTATAAGGCAGTATTAAGTCCTAGGTACCATTTTATCTTTTCTTTGTTTAAAACATAAAACAAGCGTTCTTTGGCAGAGTAATTGCAGAAACCTCTATTTCGTTCATCAAACGAATTAATATAATAATAACCTTGGAATATCCTTCTTATGTATTTATGTCTTGACAGATATTTCAATAGATCTTTTGGTAACTTTACTTTAAATTTTTCTTTGTACTCTTTTGCTAGTGCAACTATTTCTGTGCTTGACTGTATTTTTCCTCGATTTATCAAGGCTTCGTATAGAGTATTTTTTATTGCCATAAATACCTAAATAGGCACCGATATATAAATCTTTCTTTCGTTTCAAAAAGTGTCACTTTTTGACACTTTTTGGAATTTGGTTAATAAAGGATAAAGCATACTGCTACTTTGTAGCAGTTTTTAGAATGACTAAATTACAGGGATTTTAGGAGGGGTTGGAGTTAGGGGTTTTAAAGCAGGATAAGGAAGAGAAGAATAAAGGGTAGAAAGGGAAGGAGAAACGGGAAATTAGGAATTTAACTGGCTTTGTTCATTTATAAGTTGAGATAGAGTATTCATATTTTCCTTTCTTTCGATTTTTAAGGGATTTTTTAGTTTATGCAAAAAATAATTTGTTCCTAATCCTAAAAGTATTAAACCAAAAGATGAATACTTAATGGTAAATGCTACTCCATTTTCCCAACCTTCCCCAAATGCGCTGGGTGCTTCTCCTCCCATTGTCCTCCATGTAAAATATGCTCCTAGTCCTGCGAAACCTGCTTTATAGAACCATGAAAAAAAATTTGTTGAATAATTGTCAATTATGGACATATGCTCTTCTGAGTTTACTACATTATCTACATGTTTATCTATTTCTCGGTCTGTGTCTATTATCCTTGCAAATGGAAATTCTATTTGTTTCATAAAATTAGGGTTTGGGAGAGGTTTTTATATCTTTGGGAGAAGATGGAAAGGATTTTATACCCTTTATTTATGTGATATTCATGACAACAACTAATGATCAAGAAGCTTTTGAACTCGAGAGTCGAGTTTTGATTGTTGATGGAAGATTGGCAAGTGACGCGTTAGTATTCTCTTTTGGAAGAGATAAAACTCATTATTTTCTAATGACTCCACATTTATATCAGGAAGTAAAATTAACGCCTTTTGGTCTAGGCAGTACTTCAATAACTCCCTTTGCAGGAGGAAATAGGTATTCTGATGGAGGAATGGATAAGTTTGTTAGGGAAGCAATTGCTGATTCAAAATGTGGAGGTCTTGTTCCACTTGGAGTAGAGGTGACTCGAATATTGGAAGAGGAACATGGACTGGGAGTTATTGCGCGGGGAGTAGTGGTGGAACCAGAGAATATGCAGTTTTCAGTTTATGGGTCTAATTTTTCTTAAGTTTGAATAAGGAATAGGAAGTGTTTTATATTATTAATCTATTAAAATAACATGGAAGAAAGTCAGGATATTCCTCA
>JBBSYD010000080.1:0-1022 GCA_038045425.1 Nanobdellota archaeon
CGAAAAAGTTAAAATTTCTCGACGAGCTCAAAGGTCATCTGTCAAAGTTGGGTTTTCATAAACTTGGGAGAAAAAGAGGGTTTTTATAATTTTTGGTTAAGCTATGTAATCAGGAATGTATTTTTCGAATTTATTTATGTCACGAACGTTTAAAACCATGCCCTTCAGGGCATGACGTTCGTGAGCATCCAAAACACGAGTGCCAGTTACAAACTTCGGCTTTTAAGCCGAGGCGGCACATCGTGTTTTTGATTTTAACTCTTTTCTGAATAAACTAAATATCGCAGATAATCCTAAAACTGCTTCAGATATTGCTCCCCCATATGAACCTGCAAAAACATCATAAATAATCCAAAATATGTGTGAGGGAATAAACAATTTTCTAATTTTGTTTTGTTTATCTTGCCAACTTGCAATTATTGCAAAAATTCCCCCAATCAGCGCAAAAATTACCCAGTAGTTAGAGAAGGTTAAAATTGTAGCTATTACAAGAATGCAAATAAACGCCCAAAATATAATTGGTTTGTTAATCCAATTATTCTTTTTCTTAAATGAAAATACCGCTAATCTTAACGCTGCAACTACGGCAAGAGCTGCACCAGTATATGCTTCTAGAAGTAAGAAATGGGTTATCCAAAATAAAAAACTTGCTAATTGAACTAATAATATGCTCTTCCTCTCTTTGAAATGATAAGATGAAACCCAAATTAATAGAGCGATAATTGCCAAAGACTGAACAAATATCTGATAAATCATAAATGGGACTATCAAATATAGTTTATTAATTTATTCTAAAGAAGAGCGAAAGGTGAGAATCGAACTCACGCCTAAAGCGCCACAGGCTTTTATGCTACCATTACACCACAATCGCCGTTAAATATATGTCGGTTATTTTAATGTGTTTAACCTTTCCATATATCGGTAAAATAAAAAGGAAAATGGGGTTTATTAAATCTATCCCTAGTTAAGGCTACATCCCAAATAGATTTTTGAATAGAAATCTAGATCATTAAATGCAAATA
>JBBSYD010000081.1:0-1006 GCA_038045425.1 Nanobdellota archaeon
AAATTAGAAGAAATTAGAGTTTATAATCATTCCGGTATAGGGTCACTCTCATATTTAAATCTTTCTATATGTAACCCCTTAATAATGACACGAATATAATATTTGGGCAGTGGATTTGGAGAATAAGATATATAAGTAACTGGGAGGGTTAAAGGGTGTGAAGAAAAAGGGAATAATTTTAAGTTCTATGGTTGTATTGATAATTGTTGGAATTTTCATAGTATTATTTTGGATGTCTTGATTCATATTCTTTAGAGCATTAATGTTTATAGTATGAACTGGCATTTCTAGGTAGTTTATATTATTTTCATTAGATTTGAGTGCGAAAATAAATTTTTTTATTTTCTTTGAAGGAATTTGTCCTCTTCCAAAACCTGCAATTGGCTCGCCAGTTTCTGTTCCGTCTAAAGGAAGGTTTAATCTAAGAGCATCTACACAAGAAATAATTGTTGTTGGGCTTCCAGTGTCTAAAATTGCTTTAATTTGTCCATAGGAATGGGGTTGCCTTGACAAAAGATTTACAAAGATTCTTTCAGAATTTAGAACTTCAGATAGTTCTAGGGGAAATATCATTTTAGTATAAAACGATTATCCCTTTTTGAGGTATAAATTCTATTAAAATTTGACTTGGCTCTCGGTTTATAGAACGCAATGAAGTAATTAATTCTTCAACATTTGAATTATTGACTAGAACTTTGCCGTCTTCTATCGCTATAAATTGATTAGGATACATTTCTTGTAATATTCTAAAGTTTTTTGTGATAAAAGAGGAGCCTATTTCTAGTGCCTTGAATTCTTGTAAAACTTCACTGTTTTCCATTTTTTATTGAGACTAAAATTATTTATAAATCTTGCGAAAGTGAAATTTTAGGGAGAGAATAAATCAACAACAGAGATTGTAGCACATTTTATTGGATTTTTATTTGGATTTGGACTTCCGTTTTTATTTACTCAGTAGATGAGCTTTTCCTAGTACAGGCTCATCTATAATTAATAATTCCAAGAT
>JBBSYD010000082.1:0-7198 GCA_038045425.1 Nanobdellota archaeon
TATTTGCATTTAATGATCTAGATTTCTATTCAAAAATCTATTTGGGATGTAGCCGCAAAACAAGTATAATAATCAAAAAATAAAAAATAAATATATTTTCTTAAAAAAATAATCATCTCCCTCGATAAATCTAACTTAAGTTCAATATTTATTTATTACTCTTTCATTCAATAAAACTGATTCGATGCTAAATAAATACAAAATCAAACATCAGATAATTCCTCTACAGAAATTTCAGGTTAATCTCTCTTCCAGTAAGACAATAACATTTAATAAAGAGTTTATCGATATAAAAATATGTCCTATGAAATAATATTGGGGAGAGATGCTTCAGACAAAGAAAAATTTGGTGATAAAGGTTTAATCAATATCGGAAAAGGTTATGTAAAGATGGGAAACTACACTTCTTTATCCAATACAATTCTTATGGATGTTGCTCGTTCTCACATCGTTCTCGTCGCGGGCAAAAGAGGATCTGGAAAGAGCTACACCCTCGGAGTCATCATGGAAGAACTTGCAAATCTCCCCCCTGAAAACGCTCAAAATATCTCCTCATTAATATTCGACACAATGGGGATATTCTGGACAATGAAATACAAAAATGATAAAGATGCCGACCTATTAAAAAAATGGAATTTAGAATCTCGCCCATTAAACGTAAAAGTATTCGTTCCATTTGGAAAATCTGAAGAGTATAAACAAAAAGGAATCCCATTTGATGCAACATTTGCACTAGAAGCATCAGAACTAGAAGCAGAAGACTGGCTTGCACTATTCAATTTAGAAGTTGCCTCACCAATAGGGGTATTAGTTGAAAATTCCATAACTGAATTAAAAAATAATAATTTAAAATATACTTTACATGAAATTCAAGCTCAAATTGAGAAAGACAAACGAGCAAAACCAGAAACTCAAGACATTGCAATTTCATTATTCAAATCTGCAGACTCATGGGGAGTATTTTCCAAAACAAAATCAGGAACAGAAATCTCTGACTTAATAGCTGGAGGAAGAACTTCAGTTTTAGATGTTTCAGTATATAGCTCAATTGCTGCATTTAACATTAGAGCAGTAGTTCTAAGTATTCTAGCTAGAAAATTATTTCAAAAAAGAATGGATTCAAGAAAGAAAGAAGAACTTGACGCACTTCAACACGGACAAGATTATCTTTCATTCCGTTCATCTAGAGATCCCCTAGTTTGGATATTTATTGACGAAGCACATGAATTTCTTCCAAAAGAAGGAAAAACCCCTGCAACCGATGCTCTAATTCAGCTTCTCAGAGAAGGACGTCAACCAGGAATTTCAGTAGTTCTCGCAACCCAACAACCTGGACAAATTCACAGAGACGTAATGTCCCAATCAGATATAGTTATTTCCCATAGAGTTACCTCCAAAGCCGACTTGGAAGCTCTAAATGAAATAATGCAATCCTATGTCCTTCAAGGAATAAAACAACAAATGGACGACCTTCCAACTCAAAAAGGTTCAGCAATAATCCTAGATGACAATTCAGAACGTATTTATCCAATAAAAATGCGTCCAAGATTCACCTGGCACGGCGGAGAAGCC
The DNA here is from genome assembly GCA_038045425.1 of Nanobdellota archaeon. Lineage (GTDB taxonomy): Archaea > Nanobdellota > Nanobdellia > Pacearchaeales > GW2011-AR1 > SICV01. The sequence continues at coordinate 1,573 of JBBSYD010000082.1, forward strand.
CCAACTTCAGTAAAAGCAGATATGAAACTATAGATTAATAAACCAAAATAAACCTCTAAAAAGATGAATGACTCTCAATTATATTCAGAATTAACAGAATTACATTTATTTCCTTTTCCTGAATCAATTAGATTTAATGGACTTAATACTTTATTAATGCAAGAACCCTATGAATCTCCTCAAGAAGAATATCCTTCACCAAGAGAAATAATATGTGCCCAAGATGCCCATCTCAGAAAATTAAGCACCCATCAACCTCCATATCAAATCCCTAAAACTAAACCTTCTCCAAAAAAATCCATTTCACCGAGAAACCTCTGGGACGATTTGCAACATTAATTAGAACAAGTTAATGCTCTCTGAGATAACACAATATAAATATTCAATAATACTCTACAGAGCAACTCACTAAAAATATTCAATTCGATAATACTTATAGGCCCTCCCATAAAAGATTAACAGCACACTAAACCCTTTCAAAATCGAACATCAGATAATAACTTCCCAATTATATTTAACAGATAATAATAACCTTCCACTTGTATTTAACAAATAATAATAATAACTTCCAATTATAGCAACCGATATTACCTACTAATTTACAATTCTTTAACAAATCCCTTAACACTAGTCGCCTTTGATTTCCAGAAGAAATATCCCACAATTGCAAAAGTAACAATAGGAGAAACAAAACTTGGAATTTCAAATGCAAAACTATCAAGCAACATAATTATTCCTAGAACATAGATAGAATACATTGCCCCATTCTTAAGATACGCATATTTCTTTATCTTATCCACTCCCTTAATAGTTAAGTTTCTAACGATTATCGCTCCAATTCCATTTCCTAGTAATATTAACGGAACTGACAAAGTAAATGCAAATGCTCCCAATACTCCATCAATGGAAAATGTTGTATCAATTACTTCCAGATATAATATCTTGCTAGTATCTCCCATTGAACCCTTCTTTTTCAAACTTAGTTCTGCCTGCTCTGCATTTTGCTTAAAACCGTGAGTTATGAAAAATGCAGTACTTCCTATTACTGCTCCAAACGCCATCATAGGATTAACCTTTAAAGAAAACCAAACTATTACTGCCAATACAATAGAAATAACTGCATAAAACCAAATTCCTTGTTTATGAATAAACTTCTCTCCAATCAATCCGTAATTCTTAGGTTCTAAAAACCACCAATGGAAAAATAAGAATATTAAATAAATTCCTCCCCCTGCAAGTAAAATAGGAGCAGAATTCTCAACAGCTTCTAAAACGGCAGCATCTCCAGAAAAAGTAGCAATCAAAGCACTTATTGGACCTATTCCAGGAGTAGATGCCCAAACAATAATCCAAGGCAATAATCCTCTAACTACAAAAACTCCAAAAATTATTCCCCAAAACAAAAACCATTTCTGTGATTTCTTCTGCATTGTTCCAAGCACATCTGCATTGATTATAGCATTATCAATACTGGAAATAACTTCAAATACAATTAATCCACAAACCGTAAGAATCATAGATATCCAATCCATTTAGTTCACCACCTTCACATCAACTCTGTATCTAAACTTTCTAACTCCTATATCTCCTGCTTTCCTAGTCCCAATAATCTTAATTTTTATTTTAGCATTCTTAGCTTCCCATTTAATCATTTCCAACATTCCATCCAATTCCTCTTCCTTGCAAAATCCATAATAATGAATCATTCCATTCTTTCTAATCAACGGAAAACTCACATCCAAAAATGAATCTTTAAGATTAGGTCTAGCCATAACTATCCTATCGTATCTCTCTTTCTTCTTATGCATCAACGGCAATACTCGTTTAACATCCCCTTGTATAATCTCCACATTATTCAATTTATTTCTTTTAACATTCTCCAATGCATACTTTGAACAATCCTTTCCTAATTCAACAGAAACAACTCTTTTTGCCTTACTCTCTTTAGCAATTACTATAGCAAATGGTGCAACTCCTCCAAATAAAACTAAAACCTCCTCTCCAGGCTTAACCATTTTAGCAACCTCTAGTCTCTCATTAGCCAACCTAGGAGAAAAATAACAAGTATCTGTATTGAATCTAAAGAAACATCCATTCTCTCGATAAATCACTTCCTTACTTTTTTCTCCCGCAATCCATTTAGTGCTAAGAGTTCTCAATCTTCCAGAAAACTTTCCAACTTTTTCTAAAACAGTAGTAACCATCTTTCGTTCATCCATCAAAGCAAGAGCAAACTTTTTCTTTTCACCCAATTTCTGTTTTCTATCAAATTTCACAATAGCAATATTTCCAAGAATATCATACCCCTTATCACTCACTTTTACCATATAATTATATAGAAATATAGTTTAAAAATCCCTTCCTTTTTAATTTTCTATCTTGTCTTTCTCCATTCAATAACTCTTTGTAACGCTTCCCTACCTTCTTCAGTCTTAGACATATTTTCCCTAAATCTTCTAGCCATATCAAATTGTGCGTCTATAAACTCATTAAATTTAGGTCTCCACTCTTCCTGGGGCTTATCTTTAATAAAATTAGCCCATCTTTCAACAAATTCCATGTGTCCTTTATCCCTCATGTTGCATCCTCTCTTTTTTTATTCTTTCTTTAATATTTAATATTTTCTCCTCTGAAAACTTTCCTTCAAACGTCTTCCTCAAATGCCTAGCATCTTCAATATCCTTATCACTTTTCAATAACTCCTCTTTAAATGCAATATTTGATTCTATAGAAGAGAACCAAACATCAAGACCAATAAAAGCAATCTTCTGTCTTTCTTCTAATTGAATTTCATCTATTTCATCTTTAGCAAAGTGAATATCCATTTCAGGAGGAAAGAACTTATTTTCGGTTCTCGTATATCTTACATTATCGCCCATATTTAAATAATCAAACACATCTTCCGCCAAAGAAGATTGCATACATTCAAATCCATTTTTTTCAAGATCATTATGTAATTCTATAAATTTATCCTTGGAAATTTTCTGAAGTATCATATCAATATCCTCCGTAGCTCTTGATCTACCCGAAGCAATAGCTACAAATCCAGAAACAACTATATATTTACAATGTCTATCCACAATTGCACAAAAGTCCTCAGTAAACTTATCTAATATATTTCTATCCCCAATTCTTCTTTCAAAATTCATTATTTTACAAGTAAATATTAGTATATTTACTTTTCCATCCAAAATAAAAATTAAGAATAAGCTTTAAAAACATCAAGATACTATAATTATTATTATAAAAGGGGATAAAATGAATAAAAAAATAATTGGATATATTCTTGCAGGTGTCGGTTTATTAATTATAATACTCGCAACCCCTGCCGCAAGAGCAATGTTAGGACTTTCATTTCTAGACGCATATGGAAAGATACAAACTGCCCTAGGATTGGCTTGTATCGTCGCAGGAGCAGTACTTCTTGTCAACCCAGTTTCAAGAAGCTCTAAACAAGAAGAAGAAGTTCCAATCTACGAAGGCCACGGAAAAGAAAGAAAAATAGTCGCCTATAGAAAACTCACTCCCGAAGAAATTAAGAACCAACTTGGTAAATAAGTTTATATCAATTCAATAATTATATTCTTAACAATCCAACGTACATATCTCATTCAATAATCCCTACTGCTCTTCCTATAACATATTATCAGCAAAAGGTTTAATTCAAAATCGAACATCAGATAATAACTTTCATATTATTTTTAACCATAAAGAATATCTGCCCCAATAATTACATCTTCATTAACATCTTTCTATGTCTATCTAGATCTTTTATTAATCTTTCCCCAACAGTTCTATCTATTGTCCCAGCATTAATTTGTTTATTAATTTTCAAGATTTCATCATTTGTATTAGCAACTTCCTTCATAATGTAATTCTTATCGGACTTAGCAAACTTAATGTATCTAAATTTCTTAAATATGTAATCATCCCCAAACATACAAATAATCGCTCCAACAACAGTCCATAAATAGACATTAGACCTGAAGGTAGCATCTACTGAAGACCAAAGCCCAATATAAATTCCTATAAATATTAACCATCCAACTTGTCTCAACAAACCAAAATCTTCCAAGAAAGTATAAAGGATATAGAAATAAAGTAAAAATGGAACAAATGAAGTTAATACTATACCCAAAATACCATATTGGGTTAATATTTGACTAAGCCATTCAGCATTAATCCATCTTACAGCCATTAAAGGTACAACTAAAGATATAACCCACCTAATCGCCTTTTGCTCCTCTATAGCACTAATATTTTTAGTAGAAACAAAAACTAAAGTCACAAGTAAGACAAATAAAAGAAGTTTCTCAAACAAAAATTCAGTTGAGCCACTAAATCCTCCAAATAAAACAGCTAATATCGGTTCAAAAATATCGACCAAAGATTGCATAATTCTATCCATTCCATCTCTCACGGAAGGCAAATAATATGCCGAAGCCATAGGCATAACTAACATAGTCAACAAGAATATAGAAAATATTCCGACGACAATTCCATTCCTCTTATTCATAATGAGAATTAATATTTGAAGTTTATAAACATTTCTTTAAATTAGAAAATGTTTATCTTCTCTTCTATAAAACCAAAGTATATCCCAAAAAATAAAATAACTACTTATTCAAAAAAAATCAAGATCTATTCAACGCATCAATAGCATCCCATTGTTGTTCTATAAATTTCTTAGCTGCCTGGTTAATCTTTTTAACATCATCTTTATTACCCGATGCAGGAATCCAACTTGGAGCATTTCCCCACGCCGAAGTATTCCAACCAGAAATTGAAGCATTATACGCAAGAGCCATAACTGTCTGAGCCCAAACTATCTTAGCATTACAATCAGCAATAATAGCTCCCTTACTACTAAGGTTATACTTAGCAAATGCACTCTTCAAAAAATAAGCATGAATTCTTTTATCCTGCCACAAAACTAACAAAGAAACAAAAGCTGTTACCAAATAAATATAACCATAATTCCAAGGAGCTCCAGCAAAATCATCCCATCTAGAGAAAGTCAATCCTATAAACAATACCGAAAAGAATATCCAAGCAACGTTTCTAACGGTAGAATCCCTCATACTCTCAACAAAAAAGAAGAACAAAATAAATGGTAAAATAGTAGCCAATGCAACACCCAATACCTTAGAAGGAAACGCTGCAAATAAAATCATCCCTGCTGGAGCTAAAAATCTAGCAAACAACAAAGAAACAACCGAAGTAATCACCCAAACTGCCCAAGAAGTAGTACCTAAAGTTGGAACCTGTCTAGCAGCATAATAAACCATTGCAAAAACAAGTATAGATAATAATAACTTACCAATTAACAAATCATCCGCAGTAATTCCCTGCGCTTCTAATTGATTAGGTTGAGGAAAAGAGATTTTACCTAAAACAGTCTCTAAAACAGGTCTAGCAACAGTAACAACATCTTGTATAACTTGATTAGCCTGAGTAGCTAAATCCGCTTGAGCAACAACAAAAGCCGAAAGCATTATAATTGCAAAAGCAAAAACTAAAAATATACTGAAACCTCTACTTTTCATACACTCTATAAAAACAATTAGTATTTAACCTTAACTCCCCAGTTTTTTAGGGTATAATTCTGCAATTTTCTTATTTATCG
>JBBSYD010000083.1:0-21451 GCA_038045425.1 Nanobdellota archaeon
AGATGTATTTATGCGGAGAGTATATCCTTCTTACTAAGGGTCACTCTCGTATTTAAATCTTTCTATTTGTAACCCCTTAATAATGACATAAGTACGATATTTAGTTCTCATAGTGTATTTTTCCTAGGGAGTATTATTGAATATGATGGAAAAGTGTTGAACTTTGGAAAAATTGGAAAATTAAAATAATTTTAATTATTTCTTATCGGGATTTGCGTTTTGAAGTTGTAACTTAGGAAGAGGCATGTGTAATGGAAGATTTAATTCTTCTTCTAAGGATAATGCTTTTATTGAACACTTTCCTAATATAAAGTTAAATAAGAATAATTTGAATTGCTGAGGAAGTTCTTTCTTTTTCCAAGATTTAAGAAGTTCTTTTGATTCTTCATCGGATACTAATAAAAGAATGTTTCCTTCGAATTCTATTTGAGCTTGAGATTTGGAATCTTTTGATTTTTCTTTAGCGTCTTTATTGTTATAGTCTATGGTAAAACCGAAATCCACTCTTACGGTTTCTTTATCCTTTAAAAGAGCAACTTCGTCCTTAAGAACGTCTTTGAATTGAATGTTGGTACTAATTGAAGCATTCTTAACTTCTCTTTCTCTTTGACTAGAGATCTTTGTAAAATTAAATCCTATGACTTGCATGAGTATGAGTAAAGTTGAACGTTTTTAAAGATTGTTGTTTTGAAGAATTATGAAATGTCTTCTTCTGAGATAACTACAAAATCTCCAATTGCGATGATTGTGTTGTAAGGTATCATTGCATCTTTACCTGATAATTCTAGATTTAAATTTCTAGTATAAGGAGTTGCATCTTTAATTACGATTTGAAGTAATTCGCCAGTTCTTGTTTCAAAGGTAATGTCTTTAACCATGCCTAATCTTTTTCCTTCTTTTGTAACAACGAGCTTTCCTATAATCTCTCTGAATGGTTTTTTGTCCAATGCCATATTTTTTTTTATTGAACTGAATATTTAAATGTTTGCCTAAAATTTTAATTGGAAAAAAGGGACAGCAAATAACTCAATAAGTGGTTTTTGTATGATTCTAAGAGTCGAATTAGACGATAAACCGATAATTAATTTGAGTAGAGGTAGTTTAATTAAGTAAATAAAAATTTAGTAAATAAGAAAGTGTGCGAGTAAGAGGTAATATGTAAATAAATTTGAAAAATTGAGAAATAAATAGTTTGGAAAACGATATTGACTCGAATCTTTAAATTGAATTTTTTTAAGAAAGGGATATTTGAATGACCCCCACACCCCTTGATTTCTGTTGGAATATGTCTGTATAATAATAAATAGTAAAATAGTATTATTTATATATATACTTATAAATATATATATTATATATTATATATTAAAGTTCATATTAATAATTAATTAGATTATTAAGCGAACTGAAAGAAAGATTAGCTTGGGGGAGTTCGTATTAATTTATAAGAAAGTGTGCTAATTATTAGTATATAAAGTATAAATGTGCTAATTATATGATTTATAGTAGGTTATATATAATCAAATATATATAATCTAAAGTATATCTTGGAGTAGGGTATATAGTTCTTTTTAATAATAAGTTCTTATTAATGGATATTTTAGGTTAAGAGTTATTTTTATTTCGAATGGAAACGAAGGTGTAGGGCGTTGATGATATAATAATATTTATTATTAATAATTGCGAGGAGAGTTTAGAGGGAGTTCATAGGAAATAGAGGTTGTAAAATAGATAACTTTATAATATATAACGAGCTTGAAAAATAATAAAGAGGATAAAAGAGTAAATGACAAAACTTGATAAAATTTTTAATTCTTACATAAGTGCAGGATTATTCAAGAATAAACAAGTATTGCAATCTAATTATAGTCCAGAAACAATTCCTTGGCGAGACGAGCAGGTTGAATCTGTAGCTACTGTTTTAGCTCCAAATCTCAGAGGAGAGAAGTCGAGTAATTTATTTATTTATGGGAAGACTGGAACTGGAAAAACCTTGAGTGTTCAGCACGTTATTTTGAAAATGAAGGAGAAATTGAAAGAAATGGGACAGGACAATGTCAAATTTATTTATGTTAATTGTAAATTAAAGAAAGTTGCGGACACGCAATATAGGATAGTTGCAGAAATGATTAAGGAACTCGGAGGGAGCGTTCCTGCTACAGGATTACCAACCGATGAGGTTTATACTAGATTTTATGAGATTATTGACAGGAAGAAACAAACTATTGTGGTTGTTTTAGATGAGATTGATGAAGCAGTTGAGAAGATGGGAGATAATTTTATTTATAATATGACTAGAATGAATTCTGGTGCTTTGAAGAATGCTCAAATTAGCATTATTGGAATAAGTAATAGTTTGACATTTATGGATCATCTTGATCCGCGAGCTAGAAGTTCTTTAGGGGAGGAAGAATTAGTATTTCCTCCATACAATGCCCCTCAATTAATAGATATTTTAAGAGAAAGAGCAGGAAATGCATTTCACGAAGGAGCATTGGATGCGGGAGTTATTGAAAAGTGTGCGGCTTTTGCTGCTAGAGAGCATGGAGATGCGAGAAGAGCATTGGATTTACTTAGGGTGGCTGGAGAATTGGCGGAAAGAGAAGGAGGAAAGAAAATAAGTGAATCGCATATAGATGCGGCAAATCAGAAAATAGAGAAAGACAAGATGTTGGACATAATCGAGAGCGAGCCTAAGCAGTTTCAATTGGTAATGTATGCAATTATGGAATTGAGTGTTGCAGGAGGAGAAATTATTTCTACTGGAGATGTTTTTAATAAGTATCAAGAAGTTTGTGAGAAAACTGGAAATGAAATTTTAACACAGAGAAGAATTTCCGATATTCTGGGAGAATTTGATATGTTGGGAATAATTAATGCGAGCGTGATAAGCAAGGGAAGACAGGGAAGAACTAGGGAGATTAAATTAATGTTGAGTGAGCAGATAAAAGGAAAAGCCAGAGAAATTTTGGAAAAGAATTTGGATATCTAATATGGTTAGAAGTGAATTATGGTCAATTTTTGAATCAAATTTGGTTGAAATTGATAATCGACTTAAGCAAGGAAGAGGAAGAGTTTTATTGGTAGAATATCGAGCGGGCGGGGAAGATTTAACTGTTGATTTATTTGAAAAGGGAAGAATAAACCTAGAAACGGGAGATTTTATAATTAATCGAAGGCAAACTGAGAAAAACAGAAGATATACTTTGAGAGGGGTTCTTCCCTTGGAAAAAATAGGGGAAGAGATAGAACCAAATTCTATTGGGGTAGGGGCAGGGGAATATAATTTCTGTATTTCTTTAGGAACGACTATTAGTGCAAACGTTCTTCCGACCTATTCTTACTCAGGAAGGGCATATGAACGGCAGGGATTTTTTTTAACTGGAACTAGCAAAAAAGCATTAGAGGAAGGGCTAGCTTATGTTTTTGAAATTGGGGAAACTTGGGCATTTCCTAAATCTTCAGTACTTTTTAGAGAAAATCATAGTCACATTATTTTATGGGCTATGCGAGAAAGAGAATTAGCAACCAGAAAAAGTATTATGTAAATATTTATAAGTCTGCTCTTTTATCTTTTTTTGAGGGGTTGGTGTTTCGGATACCTAATTCTGAAAGAATAATATGAATAGAAAACAATCTAAGAAATCCTCAAAAGTTCGAAAAGATGAAACTCTTTCTACTTCGCAGGAAATATTTGAAAGAATAATTGGATTATCAAACAGAACCCCTCCAATAGATACATTGAATTTTGGAGGGAGATATCGTGGTAAGATGGATATAGAAGCTTATAGGCAAAGTTTTCCTAATGGAGACAATTTAGTGACTACATATTTATCATTAAAGAGGTATTGTCCAGAGATGGCTAAAGTATTTGCTGAGCTTTATATTACTATTGAGAGAAAAGAGATGCTGATTAAATTACAAGATTATTTACCTGCTTCAAGTGCAAGGGATAGAGAAAGAAGAATTAGCTCTTGTTTGTCTGAATTGGTGAAGGATTTGGATATATAAACGGATAGTGAGTTGTAAAGTAAACGTTAGATTAAATATGTGATTTTAATGAATAAGTTAATTTTCCTATAGAGTTTAGAGAAGAAAAGTTTATATGTATTGAATTATAACTTTCTATTATGAACAAAATAACAGAAGATAATATTGGAAAATTACTTACTGAGTATATTCCAGAGTTTCTCAAAGATTATAAAAATTTTTTAAAAGACAATGACGGAGAGAAAATAATACACGTATTGTTTGGTGCATATTTATTCCCATTTACAATCAAATCAATAAAAAATAAAAAAATCTCTACCTTAAAGAGAATAGGAAAATTTCTCAGTAAATGTTTCAAATTTGGAGATGAAAAGATTGTTAATATTATTCATGTTTCTTTCTTTGAAAATATGAAAAAAGAGGATTTTGAAAAATTGGTAACTTACTTATCAGAGGAACTATCTGTTCATATGAAAGAGATGGATAGAAAATACAAATATTTCATATAACTGTTGCTAATTTAATTAATCCCTCATGATTATCTCCTAAATCTAAATCTTGTCCTGCAAGAAGGGTTAGATAGAGGAGAGATAACTAAATCTGCAAGAATCTTTACGGAGTTAGTTCCTGGTAAGTGTGATGGATTTTAGTTGGCTGTTTGCGATAGAACTGTTATGAATTAGCAAGAACAAATGGATATACATTAAATATCGCTTCTCCGAGCGATTTTCCATAAATTTTATTTTTTTGTTCCTTTTACCAGATGTTTACTTTACAACTCAACAGATAGTAATATTTTTAAACTTGTAACTTCTGTGAATTTTATGGATGAGCGAACGGGGCTTTATGAGTTGCTAATGTCTAGAGCATTTTTATCTCCAGATAAGCCAGAAAATTATTTTAGAGTTTCTGCTATCAGTCCTACCGGTGTTCTTTTAGATGAATATAAAATAGGAAGTAGTCGTACTTCTGGTTCAACATTTCTCTCTCTTCAAGATTTTTTTTGAAGAAATTATGAGATAGTGCCGGAAGATAGAGGAGTTACGTTTGAAGATAATCTAGATGGAAGAGCTAAGGGAAATTTACCTTCTTGTAGGGTTAATGAAGAGAGGGTGACACCCGAGGCAATTACTGCTTCGATAAAAGGGAGAAAGATACATGCGACTTCTTTAGGCGGTGCTTTAAAAAAACAAGCTCGGTTGGAAAAAGGGATAAGGTTATGCAGTTTTTTTGGATAAACGGATTTAATTGTTAATATATAACGTATAAACGAGTTAAATAGGATATAACTTTATTATCTCATGTTCGATTTGAAGATGATTTATTTGCTGATAATATTTATGGGTTGAGTATTTGTATTATTGAATTGGATATTTGTATTGAGTTGCTCCTTAGAGTACTAACTTGTACAAAAATATATTTTGAGTATACGTATCTTTAAATAGAAAATTATTTTTATTTTTTTGGGAGTTATTTAGGAAGAAATGAATCCAGAAATATTAAGAATCGTGAGGGAAAGGGGGGTTTTATTGGAGAAAGAATTATTTGATGTTCTTGAGAGTTTTGGGAGCATTGAACTTGCTCAGACTTTTTTGGAAAAACTTGTACAGGTATCGGGACAGAAGATGATCACTCGTTCTGTTTTAACTGGAAATATGGGTTTTGTTAAACAAATGGTTCAGAGTCTGGCGGGGGAGGAGAAAGGAGGTGTGGAAAATGTTTTTATTAAGTTGGGAATTAGTTTGGAAGTTACTAAAGAGAAAATTGTTGAGAAAAAGATAGAGGTTAAGGAGACAAAAAAAGAAGAAAAAAATAATTCAAATAATTATCAATTGTTTTATACAGTTACAAAGACTGATAAAAAATTAGAATTAAGTGATTTTGTAGGTCATTTTAGAGCAAGATATGGACAATTATCTAAAATCTTAATGCAACGTCCAGATTTAACTAATCTTGTGGGAATAAATAAAATAGGAAATGAAAGACAAAATTTAAGTATTATTGGAATGGTTGTGGAAAAAAGAACTACTAAAAATGGAAATTTAATAGTTACCTTTGAAGATTTGACAGGTAAGATTCCTATTTTATTTAAAGTGGACAGGTCCGAAGTTTTTGCTAAAGCAAAAGAACTGTTATTCGATGATGTTGTAGCGATAAAAGGTTCAGGAGATAGAAATATGTTGTTTGGATATGATGTTTATTTTCCAGATGCTTTTATTCAAGATAAAATGAGATTTGAGGAGGATATTTCTATAGCCTTTATTTCAGATATGCATGTAGGTAGCTTGAAGCATTTGAAAAAGAGTTTTCAGAGCTTTTTATATTGGTTGAATTCTGACGATGAGAATGCAAAGAAGGTAAGATATTTATTTATCGTGGGAGATAATATTGATGGGGTGGGTGTTTATCCCGGGCAGGAATATTCTATAGAATTAAAAAGTACTCGGGAGCAATATGCTGCTCTTGCTGAATATTTAAAACAAGTTCCTAAGCATATTACTATGTTTATGTGTCCAGGGCAACACGACGCAGTTAGACTTGCAGAGCCGCAGCCCGTAATTGGGAAAAGCCATGCTCCTGCTTTGTATGAAATAGAAAATTTAGTTTTAGTTACAAATCCTACTATGGTAAAATTGATTGAGAAGGGGAAGGAGTTTAAGGTGCTAATGTACCATGGGGATAGTATTCATGATTTTATTAGAGAGGTGCCTGAATTGAGAGAGATGAAGGCTCACAAGTGTCCCGCTAAGGCTGTAAAGCATATGCTAAAGAGGAGGCATTTGTTTCCTATGCATTCTTTGGCAGTTTATATTCCTCAAGTAGATTTGGATCCTATGGTAATCTCTGAAGTGCCTGACGTATTGTGTACTGGAGAAATTCACAGAGTAGATGTGGAAAATTATAATGGGGTATTGATATTAACTGGAAGTTGTTGGCAGAATCAAACTGCTTTTGAAGAAAAGGTTGGGAATATTCCCGATCCTGCTAAGGTGCCCATTCTTAATTTGAAAACTAGAGAATTTAGAATTTTTGATTTTGGAGTGGAAGGCGAGGTGTTGAAGTTATGAATGAGGAATTAATCGAAAGTATTAGGCAATTTGTGGAAAATGAATGTAAAAAAGAAACAAACATTTTTGGAATGTCCGCATATAATTATCATTTTGTGAGTGTGGTAAAATATGCAAAACAATTAGCAAATGAACGAGGAGCAGATATTGAAATTGTAGCTTTAGCGGGATGGTTACACGATATTGGTAGTATATTAGGGGATTATGAAAATCATCATATTTTTGGGGCAAAATTCGCAGAAGAGTTGCTTTTGAAATATTGTTATCCTATTGAAAAAATCGAAAAGGTAAAACATTGTATCATTGCTCATAGAGGAAGTAAAGATATTCCTAGAGAAACAGTTGAAGCAGAATGTATTTGTGATGCTGATGCAATGTCTCATTTTGATAATATTGTTGCATTATTTAGTTTGGCTTTAGTAACCAGAAAGTTAGAAGTAAATAAAGCAAAAGAATTTGTTAGAGAAAAATTAAAGAGATCTTGGAAGAAATTATCTCCTCTTGCAAAGGAAATTGTTAAGAATAAATATGCTTCCGTGATGGAGATTTTAATATGAACATTAAATCATATTTTGAATCTGTGGAGAAAGATGTTAAGAGAAATTATGGGGTTGCGCAGGAAGCGAGGAAGAAAGGAGTGGATCCTGTTTCTGAAGTTGAAGTTCCTCTTGCAAATTCTCTTGCAGAAAGAGTTGTGGGATTAGTGTCTGTATTATATCCTCAAGTGTTGACTGATAAAAAGATCGTGGAAAGAGTTCTTGAATTGGAAAAGCAATTTGGAAATTTGGATCCTGGGGTGGCATTGACTATAGCTGAAGAAATTGCAAAGGAAAAGTTTTGCAAGTTTGAAAGTCATTTACAAGCAATGGAAGCAGGGATAAGAGTTGCAATGGGTTATTTGACTTTAGGATATGTTTCATCACCTATTGAAGGATTTATTCAAATTAAGGTTAAGAAAAGAAACGATGGAAAGGATTTTCTTGCGTCGTATTATTCTGGACCAATAAGAAGCGCAGGAGGAACAGAAGCAGGGTTTTCTCTAGTGATTGTTGATTATCTAAGGGAGATATTTGGATATGATATTTATGATCCTAGTGAAGATGAAATTAAGAGAGGAATTGCAGAATGTTATGAATATCATGAAAGAGTTACCAACTTACAATATTTACCTTCTGAACAAGAGTTAGATTATTTGATGAAGAAGTTGCCCGTTCAATTAACTGGGGATCCGAGTGAAGACAGAGAAGTTTACAATTACAAAGATTTGCCAAGAGTTGAAACTAATTTTATTAGAAGTGGATATTGTTTAGTAATGGGAGAAGGAATTGCACAGAAGGCGCCAAAGATTCTTAGGAGAGTTTTGAAATTAAGAAAGCAGGGATTTAAATTGAGTGGATGGGATTGGTTGGATGATTTTGTATTGTTTCAGAAAAAAATTAAGGAGGGAAAGAAAGCTGGAGGAAGCAGAACAGGAGCAACTTATATGCAGGATTTAGTTGCTGGAAGGCCGGTGTTTGCACATCCTTCTGCTTCGGGAGCTTTTAGATTAAGATATGGAAGAGCAAGGAATACCGGATATTCTACTCTTGCAGTTCATCCAGCTACAATGGGAGTAACTGATGGATTTATTGCGATAGGAACGCAGTTGAAAATTGAGAAACCAACTAAGGGATGCACTGCTGCTTCTTGCGATATGCTAATGGGACCGATTGTTAAGTTGAATGATGGGAGTGTAAGATATTTGGATAATTATGAAGAATCTAAAAAATTATATGATAAAATTATCGAGATAATTTACTTGGGAGATATATTAGTTCCATACGGGGATTTTTTAAATAGAAATCATCCTCTTGAGAAGGCAGGTTATGTGGAACAGCAATGGCTTGAGCAGTTGAGGTTAGTTGGCGGAGATTCTGAATTAAAAATTGATTTGAATAAGGCAATCGAGATTTCTGATAAATATGGTATTTCATTACATCCCGATTATATTTATTTTTGGAAAGAAATTGATGGGGAGAAGTTCTTGGGATTGTTGGATTGGCTAGCCCATGGAGAGTTAAGAGAGGGAAGATTAGCATTGCCTTTTGCATCTCATGAGAAAGAAAGATTTGCTCAGGGAAAAAGAGCTTTGGAATTAATTGGATGTGAACATGAAATTACTACTGCAGATGTTATGTTAAATGTGAAAGATACTAGGGCCGTGTTTTTGAATTTAGGAGTAGATTTGAGTAAGATAATTGGGGAACAGGTAGATGGATTTTTTGGAAAAATGAAAACGGGAATCGAAGAGGGTAAAAAGGTATTGGAATTGGTTGGAAGTTTGAGTAAATATAAAATTGAGGATAAATCTGGGACATTTATTGGAGCGAGAATGGGAAGACCTGAAAAGGCAAAACTTAGAGTTCTGGCAGGAAGTCCTCATGTTTTGTTTCCAGTTGGAGAAGAAGGAGGAAGATTGAAGAGTGTATTCGAAGCAGCTGAAAAGGGTTATGTGGAATCAGAGTTTCCAGTTTATTTTTGTCCAAAATGTAAAAATGAAACTATTTATGCTAAATGTGAAAGATGTGATGTTTATTGTGATAAGATGTTTTATTGTAATGATTGTGGTTTGTTGCAATCTAAGTGTACTCAACATGGATTTTCAAACGATTATTCTAAAAGAAGAATAGATATGAATTATTATTTTGAAGTTGCGAAGAAAAAGTTGGGATTGAGAACAGAAGATATCGGAATTGTTGTTAAGGGACTCAGTGGGACGAGTAATAAGGAGCATAGTTGTGAGAATTTAGCTAAGGGATTGTTGAGAGCAAGACATAATTTGAATGTAAATAAAGATGGAACTATAAGATATGATATGACTGAACAACCGCTTACTCATTTTAGAGCTAGAGAGATAGGAACTTCTGTAGAAAAATTGAGAGAGTTGGGATATGAAAAAGATATTTCGGGGAAGGATTTAGTTGATGATATGCAGGTGTTGGAATTGTTTCCTCAAGATATTGTTCTTCCTTCTTGCACTGCTTCTTCTGATGAGAGAGCAGACGATGTTTTTATTAATGTATGTAATTTTATTGATGAAGAATTGGTTAGATTGTATGGAAATAAATCTTTTTTCAATGCAAAAAATAAGCAGGATTTAATTGGAACTTTATTTGCATGTATGGCTCCGCATACTTGTTCGGCAATTACTACTAGATTGATAGGATTTTCTAAGATTCAATCTCTTCTTGCTTCTCCATATGTGCACGCGGCAATGAGAAGGGATACGGATGGAGACGAAGCGGCAGTTATGTTGCTTATGGATTTGTTGTTGAATTTTTCAAGAAAGTTTTTGCCTTCGCACAGAGGAGGAACGCAGGATGCTCCTTTGGTATTAACTATGAGATTGAAAGCAAATGAAGTTGATGATATGATTTTTGATTTGGATACTAGTGATAAGATTCCTTTGGACTTGTATGCGGTTGCAGATAAACATGGAATGCCTTCCGAGGTAAAGATGGAACAGGTTAAAGATAGACTTGGAGGGGATAGGGAATTTACTGAAATAAATTGTTCATATGACACTCAGGATTTAAATGAGGGGCCGCAATGTTCAAGTTATAAAACTCTTCCTACTATGGACGATAAGGTTCAGGGAATGATGAGATTGTGTACTAAAATAAGATGTGTTGATACTTCGGATGTTGCTAGACTGATAATTGAAAGACATTTTATTAGAGACACTAGAGGTAATTTGAGAAAGTTTTCTCAGCAGGGATTTAGATGTATTGGATGTAATGAGAAATTTAGGAGAGTGCCGTTGAATGGAAAGTGTAGTAAATGCGGGGGAAGAATTATCTTTACTATTTCTGAAGGAAGTGTGTTGAAGTATATGCAACAGGCATTGGATTTGGCTAGGAAGTATAAAGTTAGTCCTTATCTTCTGGAGAGTTTGGAGTTGACGGAAATGTTTATTCATAGTATTTTCGGGAAGGAGAAGGAAAAGCAGACGACTCTTTTCTAGATATTACATTAGGAGATGTTATTAATTAAAAATTAAAGATCTTGAACATACTTTATTTCTGGAAGTTTTTCGTATACTTTTTTTAAACTGAAATCATTATGGACTTCTTCTAAAAGTTCTTTAGTCCAATCTTTCTTATCTGCAGTAATAATTACAATTTCTTTTTTATTGTGTTCTTGAATTGCAGAAGCGATTGTTTTAGAATCTGAGTCATTGGGAGTTAGCCAGGTAAAAAGACAGCTCTTTAATTTTGGATCAATCTCATTTATTGGAATAACCAATTCATCTATATTCTTCTCAATAAATTCTTTAATTCTTCTCTCTATTTCCTGATGAACGTTTTCAAAACTTTTAATTATCTCAGTTTTATCTTGAATTGTATTCGCAATTGATGCAAGTTTTAATATTTGGTTTTTGTCCCTTTCCCACAAAAGCTTACACTCGTTATCAGAATAGGGGTTATAGGAACTATCCTTTATCTGCCTTAATATCTCTCTAAAAATAATTCTTTTTCTGCTAAGCCATTTAGGGATGTTGTATTCTTTGATATAGTAGCAAAGAACAAATTTATTCTCCTTTTTTGAATCTACAAAAGAGATAGTTTTAGTTATAATCTTTTGATTGTCGCCCTCTTTAATATAACCCAGAATAATACACATATCTAAGAACCATCTCATTCTTCATTTGCTCCTTCTAATAAGATGCCCATAATCTTCTTTTCATTTTCATTCAGTTCTTTCTTTTTAATTGTTAAATAATTCTTGTAACTTAACAAGTTGGTTATTTTATCATTTATTTGAAAAGTATCAATTTCGGAAGTGTTCTTCTCTATGTTTTCTTGAATTTCTTCTAATTCTTTGTCTGTTTGAGATCCGAAGTCTTCAAAGAAGAATTGTGTTGTTAGTGATTGCCAAATAGAATTGAAAACCTCTATTATCTCTTGAATATACTGCTTTTTTTCTTTTTCAAATTCATTAGAACTTATTATTAGCTTAAATGCACTAATGAAATCATGATATCTTTGTAAGTAATATGAATATCTTTGTGTGGAGGGTATTTCTAAGAAGAGATCGTAAATTACTTTTTCTGTTTCTGCTTTAAAATTATCTTTGTTATATGAAGCATATTCTATTTTATCTTTTAATAAATAAATCTTCATATCTTCGTGCTTTATATATTGCTCTTTTTTTTCTTTCCAAGCAATATTTGTATGGTTTCCATTTTTTATTTCATTATGAATTTTTTTCAAAATATCGCTTGAGTTTTTTGGTTCAGAAACATTATACTCGATTAACATCTGATTGGCATTCTGAGGTTCAATACTTACAGGGAGTACTTTTCCATAATGAAATCTAACTACTGGAAGATTTAATGAAGGTTCTTTTTTTGCAATTTCTACTGCAATTTTTTGAACAGTAGTTTTGTTTGGGATTTCTCCATTATGACTATCTTTCCAAGAATCGATTATTTTTGCTAATAGGTATAAACTAAGATTTCTTTTTTCTTTATCTAACGGAAGCCCATAAAAAACAGGATAATCAGTTCGGATAAATACTCTTAAGTTATTAATGGAAAGGATTTCTCTGACTTTGTTTTCTTTTTTTAGATTATCCAAATGGGTGTTAATTGTTGCCCAGGTTGATTCAGTAAGTTCACTCAATTTCTTAATAGACTTAGGTCCTTCTTTAAGATGGGAAAGGATTTCTTCTTGAATCTGTTCTGCATTTTTTCTATTAATCATAAGAAACTGCCCCCCTCTTTTTTCATATATATTAATTCCGAACAACGTTTATAAATCTTCTCATAGTATACTCCTTATTTTAGATAGATAGTAAACTTTAAATAGCATATATACTCTTAAAAGTCAAGTAAAATGGAGGCAAAAACTAAATGACAATAAGGAGAACAGTTAAACGAGTGATAGACGGAGATACTTTTCAAACTTATAGAAAAGTAAATGGGAGTAATTTTGTTCGTCTTGCTGGAGTTAATGCTCCTGAAAGATATCAATTTGGAGGTAGAGAAGCTACTTCAAGATTGAGAAGGCAAATTCAAGGTAAAACTGTCACTTTGCAACCTGTTAGCAGATCTTATAGTCGTGTTGTTGCAAGAGTTAGGGTAAACAGGAGATTAGTGGGATGAGAGCAGAACATAATTCAATAATTAGTGGAAGTGCAATGGCAGTTTTAGTTGGAGTGGCTGGTTTCATTGGTTGCTGGTTTGTTCCAATAAACTTTTTTGCTAAATTACTTTTTGCAGTAATATTTGCATTCATTTTCTTTGTAGGATTAAGATCTTCTAAGGGATAAACACCATGTTAATACATAAAGAAAAAATAAAATCTGATTTTAAAGGAACGATTATAGATATAGAAACAATCGGTAATTTTAGCAACTTTCCAGATTCTAGAAGATATAAAGAAATAGTCCCAGTAATTTTCGGATTTATTAATAACGAGGAGCTAACAATTTTTTGTGCTAAGGAGAAAGATTCAATTGAAACATTAAAGAAACAAATACTTGATACTCTTAAAAATTTGGAGAAGCCATTCTATACATTTAATTCTGTTTTTGAAAAAGGAGTTTTATTTCATCATCTTGGAAATGAAATAGAATTCAAACACGAATTAAACAAGGAAAAATATGAATCAAAATTGTCTGCTGTTCGTGACTTAAAGATATCAAATTATGATGATCCATTTAATGATACGGGAAAGTTATGCATGCAAGCATGGTTGAATGGTAAAGTAAAAGAAGCAATTGCACACAACCGTTCTTGTTTGTTAAAGGAAAAAGATATTTTATTAAAACGAGGATTTCGAAAACCTGACGAATTAAATTTGGTTAAATTGAAATAGAGAAATATATTTTAAATAATTTGTTATATGGCTAAGTTCATTTTTTATTTTTCTTCTGAGGAAAATTAATATTATTCAAATATTCTAAAACTTTCTTTCCAAGAGGCGTAATTCGATAGAATTTGTATTCTCTTGAGTCTGGATTTATGCATTTGATGAGAGTCTTTGAAGATAATGCCTTGAGCTCTCTCGAAGTATGAGATTTATACATTCCAGTCTTATTCATGATTTCAGCTTGACACAATTTTAACTTATTTAGTAGTTCCAGTATACTCTTTTTTCGCTTACTACTTCCGACAAAACTAATTGCTTCCTCTATTTTTCCCATATGAGAAAGTAGTTACCATGACTTTTATCTTGAGGTTACCTTTTGAGTTACCAAAATTTATAAAGTGGGAAAACTGAATAATTGCATGGCTGAGCATTTTCATAGTAAACTTGTTGAATTATTAAAGAAAGATATTCGTTTTGTAGATGAAGAATCTGGTGAACTTATTAGAAGCGAGATTGTAAATGAAACTTTAAAGATAGATAAAAAGCTTATTGAATCTCTTTTATCTGAAAAAGATATAAAAGAAAAGTTTTTTACACAGATTAAAGGGCATTGGATTTTTGAGATGAATAAGTTCATTGATTATATTCAAGATAAGAATTTTCTTAGTGATTCATATACGAAATTCAAGAATAAAATTGGTTTAAACCTGAATGGTAAGTTTTTGAATGAAAGAAATGAAGTTGCTCTTGTCTGGCCATTTAAAGATTGTATCTTAGAGGGCGGAATGACCAAAGAGGATGAAAAAAGAAATGAAATATTTTTTAATGAGATACTCGCACAAGATGAAATTGATAGATTACTTGATCCAAAAGTATTAACTAACTTTAAAAGGTATACTACAAAAGGTGAAGAGAAGATAGTAGATTTTAAGAGAGACAAAGAAGGAATAATAAAAGACAATCTCATAATAAAAGGGAATAATCTTCTTGCCTTGCATTCCTTGAGAAAAGAGTTTCAAGGGAAGATTAAATTAATTTACATTGATCCGCCGTATAATCGTGATGCAGATAGCTTTTACAATGATAACTTTAAGAGATCTTCATGGTTGACTTTCATGAAAAGCAGATTAGAAGTGGCAAAAGAATTACTCAAAATAGATGGTGCAATATTTATACAAATTGATGATTCTCAAGCACCATACTTAAAAGTAATTTGTGATGAGATATTTGGAGAAGAAAACAATCCAGTCATCTTATACATTCAAGTAAGATATGGGCAAAAAACACTCTCTGAAAAAAATGATTTTCAAAAAGTAATTGAACAAGTTTTTGTTTATGCTAATAAGGGATTTAAACCCATAAAAGAAAAAGAAGAATATACCCTCGACAACTTTGTTTGGAAAATTATTGAAAAAAAATCAGGTCATAAATTAAAATTAGGAAGTCGTGAAGCCATTATGTTTAAGCCAGGAGAATATGAAATAAAAGAAGAGAAATCTTCATTAAAAGGACTTAAACAAACTTGGGCAAGTGGGACTGTTCTTAAAGCAAATGCATCAGGAAAATTTTTCAATGATTTCATTGCAGAGAGAGTGAGTATTGATGGTCTTGGTTGTTTATACAAAGTTGAAGGCATAGGTGAAGATGGATTAGGATATCGATATTTTACAGGTCCAAAAAGAGAAGGAGCAACAAAAGGAATTTTTTATTCAGGCGTACCATTAGATCGTGTGGAGCAGCTTAAATTAGGAACCGCTGAGAAAGAAATAGTAATTCCAAACTTTTATGATTTTGCAGCAGATTTCGGTAATTGTAGGCAAGAAGGAGGAGTAGAACTTAGAAGTGGAAAAAAACCAGAGGTGTTACTAAAAAGAATCATAGATATGGTAATTTCAAATAATGATGAGGTAATATTGGACTTTTTTATAGGCACAGGAGTTACGCCAGCGGTAGCTCATAAAATGGGAATAAGATATATTGGTATAGAACAATTAGATTATGGAAAAGATGATGCAGTAATAAGACTAAAAAATGTAATCAAAGGTGATCAAACAGGCATATCTAAATCGGTCAAATGGGAGGGGGGCGGGGACTTTGTCTATTGTGAGCTTATGAAATACAATGAAGAAGCGGTTGAAAAGATTCAAGATGCAAAGCCAACAGAAAACTTGCTTAAAATTTGGAAAGAGATGGTTGAACATTATTTCTTGAATTATGATGTTGATATTAAAAGATTTAATGATAATCAAGAGGAATTTAAGAAGCTATCATTAGAGAATCAGAAGAAGCTTCTTATTGAGCTTCTTAATAAGAACCAACTTTATGTAAATCTATCTGAGATAGATGATTCTCAATTCAAAGTAAGTAAAGAAGACAAGGAACTAAATAAAAATTTCTACAAGTGATAAAATGACGACACAGACAACATTATCACAACATAGAAAATGGCTGTATGATGAACTTGATACTGCAAAAAAGTTTGGGGTATTATCTCAATATTTAGATACTCCTAATTTTATAAAAGATAATCTTAATCCTAATCAACCTCTTAGAAATTATCAAAAGGAGGCTTTTGCAAGATTTTTTTATTATTATAATCAATATCCAGATAAAGAATCTCAAATTCATCTCTTGTATAATATGGCAACAGGAAGCGGCAAAACCCTTATTATGGCAGGATTAATTCTGTATCTTTATGAAAAAGGTTATAGGAACTTCTTGTTTTTTGTAAATTCGACAAATATCATAGAGAAGACTAAAGATAATTTTCTAAATAATCTTTCAATCAAATATCTATTTAATCAAAAAATTGTAATTAACAATAAAGAGATTAATGTAAACAAAGTAGATAATTTTGAAGGCGTAAATAAAGAAGATATTAATATCTGTTTTACAACAATTCAAAAACTTCACTCTGATCTTTATGCAGAAAAAGAGAATTCTTTAACTTTTGAGGACTTTAAAAATCAAAAAATTGTTTTTTTAGCAGACGAAGCTCATCACGGGCAAACGCAGACAAAGCAAAATACTATCTTTAAAGTAGATGAAAAACCGAATTGGGAAAATACTGTCTTGAGCATTTTTCAACAAAATAAAGAAAACATTCTTCTTGAGTTTACTGCAACAATGGATTTTATGAATAAAGCAATGGAAGCAAAATATATCTCGAAGGTTATTTACAAATATGATCTAAGGCAATTTAGAAACGATAAGTTTTCTAAAGATGTAGAAATATTAAGATCCGACACTGATAAAAAAGGTAGAATTTTATTAGCTTTAATACTTAACCAATATCGTCAGGATATTGCAAGTAAATATGGAATACAATTAAAGCCAGTAATTTTATTCAAGGCTCAAAAAACCATTGAGCAATCGGAAGAAAATAAAAACTTCTTTCATAATCTAATTGATAATTTATCAAAAAATGATATTGAAAACATAAAGAAAAAAACAGATATCCGAGAAATAACGAGAGCATTTGAGTTTTATGAAAAAGAAAAGATAACTACTGATATAATTATTCACAAATTAAAGATTAACTTTGCTAGCAATAAATGTGTAAGTATGAATGATGATAAGACAATAGGAGAAAATCAGATTTTGATTAATACTCTAGAGAAATCTGATAATCAGATAAGAGCAATATTTACTGTTCAAAAATTAAATGAGGGGTGGGATGTACTAAACCTATTTGATATTGTAAGATTATACGAAGGGCAAGCGTCTGGAGGTTCAACAAAGGGAGGAATATCTCCTTCAACAATATCTGAAGCTCAATTAATTGGTAGGGGAGCAAGATATTATCCGTTTAAGATAGACAACAAAGAAAAGTTTTTGAGAAAGTTTGATGAAGACTTGAATAATGAACTAAGGATAATTGAAGAGTTACACTTTCATAGTTGGAATGAATCCAGATATATATCGGAACTTAAAAATGCATTAGTTCAAGAAGGGCTTATGGATGACAAAATGGTTAATAAAGAACTTAAATTAAAAGAAGAATTTAAAAAAAGTGGTTTTTTTAAAAATGGTCAGATTTTCTTAAATAAAAAGATAGCTAATGATTATTCTTATGCTACTTCCTTTGCAGATTTAGGAGTTAATGAGAAAGATTTCAAGTATGAGATTATAACCTATAAGGGAAAGGTTACTGAAGCTCTTACTAATGAAAAATATGATAATCTTTACATCGTTAAAGAATCTCAAACAATTCAAGTAAAACAAATTGACAAGCATATCTTCCAAAATGCAATATCTCGAAAAGAATTTTTTAAGTTTGAAAATTTGAAGAATTTTTTCCCAAAATTAAACTCTGTTAATGATCTTATAGAAAATAAAGATTTTCTCGCAGACATAAAGATTAATTTTACAGGCTCTGCAGAAGATTTATACAATCTCTCAACTGAACATAAATTTAAGGCAGTTATATCTATCTTAGATGAAATTGAAGAGAAATTAAAGAATAACATGGTGGACTATAGAGGAACAAAAGAATTCTTCTCGAGTAAAATAAACGAAGTCTTTTATAACAAGGTTATAAGGATAGAAACAGGTTCAGAAAGGGAAAATGGGCAGGAATCATTTGTTAGAGAGAAGGAATGGTATGCTTTTAATGCTAATTATGGAACTTCAGAAGAGAAGGCTTGTGTTGAATTTATTGATAGACTAATAAAAGAAGAATTCAAAAATAAATATAAAGAAATATTCTTACTTAGAAACGAGCTTCATTTTGTAATCTATAACTTTAGCGATGGAAAAGCATTTGCTCCAGACTTTGTCTTGTTCATGAAAGATAAAGAAGGAAAAGAAGTTACTTATCAGATATTCATAGAACCTAAAGGTAAATTCTTAGAAAAAACAGATGAATGGAAAGAAAAATTATTAATAGAAATAAACGAAATGTTTAAGTCTAAAGGATTGACTAAATTTATTGAAACAAAGAAGTATAGGGTTTTTGGAGTTCCATTTTTCAATCAGGAAGATGAGAATAAATTTAAAGAAGGATTATTGGATGCAATTAAGTGACATGGCATTCAAACAGTCATCATCAAACTTAATACATGAATGCCCAAGATGCTTTTGACCTTTTCTTTAGGGATATTTTCCAGAATAGTAATTTTTAAGAGAATTATGTGAGATAATATAAAATAACTGGGAGGATTAGTGAGCCCATGAGATTGGCTCTTCGGGAATTTGAATATAATGTAAATAGGCCTATTGAGGTTCCTGTTAAAAGAATGAGAATTCCAAGAATGCCTGAGAAAAAGAAGGTTATAATTATTAGAAAGAAGATAATTGCTATTGAGAGGAATTGGTAATTTATTTT
Source organism: Nanobdellota archaeon (assembly GCA_038045425.1). Lineage (GTDB taxonomy): Archaea > Nanobdellota > Nanobdellia > Pacearchaeales > GW2011-AR1 > SICV01. Next base: position 19,236 of record JBBSYD010000083.1, read on the forward strand.
TATGAATATTTTTGAAAAGTATTTTGAAAGAAATAGTCCTAGAAAGAAAGCAATTATTGCAGTTATAAATGAAATGAGTAGTATAATCATAACTATATTTAATGTGATTGCGGGAAGAATTTGTTGAATTGCGGCTGCAGAGCCAGAACGAGTTTTATTTATGGCGAAAAGTGCGAGGAAGGAAAGAGTCATTATTATTGATGAAGAGGCTCCTTGAAGGAGAAGGAATTGTTTTTGACTTGTTTCTTTGATTTCTGATGCGATTAATGCGGGATGTCCTGAGCCAAGTCCCGGGAGGAAAGAGAAAAAAGGAGAGATGAGTGAAATCAAGGAGAGAGTTTTTAGAGATTCTAGTTTATTTATTTGAATTTTTGATAGAATTAAAGGAATTTGTTTAGGAATGGAAGTTTTTTGTTTTATTGAAAGAATAAGTGAGGAAACTCCAAATAATCCTGTTAAAAGAGGAAGAAGAGGATTGTTCAAGGGGAGATTGAATGAGATAAGTCCGAGAAATCCTGAAAGGAAGAAGACTATAATTCCTGAGATTGTGCGTTCTTCTCTGAAAATTAAGTAAACAGAAACAATAATTAGGATGTATGGAATAATTTGTTTGATAATTGGATAAAATTTTGGGAGAAGGAGGAGATAAATAGGGGATATTAGAATTGAAACTATAACTCCTCCGAATGCTCCGAGGAAAGTGTATAATAGTGCTTCTTGGGCTTTTCCTTGAATAAGCATTTCATGTCCTGGAAGAATGGAAAGGAATGTATCTTCTTCTGGAACACCTAGGTAAATTGAAGGAATGAAATCTAGGAAGACGTGAGTTATGGACATTGAGACTATAAACGAAATTGCTGAAATTGGGGAGATGAATTGAAATTTTGGGAGAATTGTGACGAGGAATGAGGCAATTAGATTTATATGGATTCCGGGGGCAAGGCCTGTGAAAGTTCCTGCGAGGATTCCGAGGAGGGATAGAATAAGGATTTCTATCATTTGAATATTTAGGAAATAGGGTTTATTTTAGTTTTGGTTTGAACAAAAGATTTATATATCTGCAAGTAATTACTTTTAATAAAGGAAGTACTTGACAAAATTAAAATGGCAAATAAAATAACACTATTTATACCTGATGAACTATTGAGAGATTTTAAGGATAAATTTCCAGAGATTAATGTTGCAGAATTATCGAGAAGAGTAATTTCTAAGAAAATAAAAGAATTGAAGGGACTTGAGGAATTAAATATTAAAGGGAAGATTTAGATGGCTTCAATAACTTTTGCAGTTGATGACGAATTGAATGCAGAGATTTCTAATTTTAGTTGGATTAATTTATCGGAAATAGTGAGAAAAGAGATAATTTGGCGACTTCTTTTAATATCTCAGCTTAATTCAAAGGAAGAGAAGGAGTTGATGAGTTGGTCTGTAGAGTTAGGGAGAAAAGCAAAAAAAGGGAGATTTCAAAAATTGTTGTCTGAAATATCTCTTAAAAATAAAGAGAAGTTGATGAAAAAACTTCATAAGTAAAATGAATATTGTAATAGATAATAATATTTTATTTTCGATTATGAAACCTTCTTCTATAAATTCTTATATTTTTTCTGCTATAAATGCTAAGTTTTTTGCTCCTGAATTTATTCTGGAAGAATTAAATGAACACCGAGAGGAGTGTTTATTAAAATCTGGATTATCTGCTCAGGAATTTGAAATGCGACTGAATGAGATCGAAGAAAATATTAAGTTTTTGGGTTCTCCATTATACGAAGATTTTCTTGAAAAAGTGAGTGACTTGATTGAAGATGCGGATGATATTGATTTTTTGGCTCTTGCATTATATACCCATTCTGCAATTTGGTCAAATGACTCACATTTTAGGGAGCAAGGAGATATTGATGTTTTTACAACTTTAGATTTATTGAATATGTTTTTGAGAAGAGAGGTATAATTTCAAGAATTGTGGTGATTTGTCATGAAATGCATTTAGGTTTTGTCTGTGAGTATAACTTAATCTACAAATGAATAAGTTTGAAACTCTTTTTTAGGGAGTCCTCTTACTTCATAGAAGGTAATTGGTATATTTATTGGTTGCTATGGTTAATGAGATAATAAAATATCTTTAAAATTAGGTTTGTAGTGTCATTACATAATAGTTACTGGTATGCTGTGTTGCATGATTAACACATAATCAAGTCAATAATGTGAGTTTTAATCTT
>JBBSYD010000084.1:0-2959 GCA_038045425.1 Nanobdellota archaeon
ATTAGAAGAAATTAGAGTTTATAATCATTCCGGTATAGGGTCACTCTCTTAAATACCTGCCTTTCTCTCAAATATTATGAAAAAGGCAATCCAAACTATACATCAAGCAACAAGACACCTAGCCACTGCAATGTTTAAGAATAGATTTAGAAACGGGCTTTTATTAGGTACCTTAATTGGCGCCGTCGGATTATCTGCCCTTCAAAGACACAACGAATATTCAAATAGACCAGAAGTAGTTGCTAAGAATAATACCTACACCGAGCAAATCAAGGTATTTAACCAATTGGATAATCTCATGAGACAAGGCGATGATTGGTATGAGAAATCTTTATCTAGAGCAGTTGGAAATTCACGAATTGAATCAATAGAATGTTTGAACAAAGCAGAAGAGCTATATTTATCAGCTAGTAAAATATCGGGAACAAATCAATTTGTTGATCAATATCAAAAAAGGGAAATTGAATCCGGACTTAACGCATTTAAGACTTTAAGGGCCAAATTTTACAGTAATTAAAATTATTTAATTTTCCCAGTCTTTCCAAACTCAAAAACCTTTCCATCATCTCCCACAACCTTTATTTCAAATTTATTAATCTCATATTTCCAAGGCCATTTTCTAGTTATCTCTCTAACATCCACTCCCCGCTCATTTTCAATAAAACTCGGAACAACAATCAATTTCTTTTTCTTGCCTTTCTTTTTCAAGTTTTCAATCTCTCCAAACATATAACATTTATACCTCTCCCTCTTCGCCCCCTTCTCCAAATTAATCACTGGATGAACATGTCCGCAAATCACCAATTCAACTTCATCGTTCCATATCTCTTCAAAATCTCTATCTCCATGCACAAACATTATCTCTTTCCACAAATAACAATCCTTTACTTCAACAATTCTTCCCAATTCTTTTTCCGTTATCTTTCCAGTAATATTCTCTAAATAGTTGTCATGATTTCCCTTCAATACAATAATTTCCCCTCCAACTTTAATCCCCTCTTTCAAATATCTCATCAACGCTCTCACTTCTTCCCATTCCTGTTCATTCCCTCTAGAAAATCCATGTTTAACATCTCCTAAAAGAATTATTTTATCAACTTTCCTTCCAACTTTTTTAAAAATCGCTTCAAACTCCACAACCTTCTCATCAAACATTCCTCCCTTTACCAATCCTTGAGTTCCAGACTCATATCCCAAATGTAAGTCTCCAACTACCAGCGCAGTTTCCCCATTCTCTATAATAAGCAAACACTTACCAAAATATTCAATTTTCATATACTTTCAGAAACACAGAGATAATTAAATGTTTATACTTTCTCAACATCTATCTTCTTCTTTTAACGTCTATCTCGAGCGAAGCGATGTTTTCAGCAGGAATCATCAATCTTACACTTTTCGCACATTCATCTTTCGGAATAAGCTTTCTTTTATCGCTACCATCTCCAAAAAAGATTACTCCGTTTCCATCCGCCAAATAGCTAGTTAAATAGCGGGTACTACTTGCCCTATCCCTTAATTGAATTATTCCATCCGTAGTTTCAGCATAAACGGGCATTTCACTCAAATCAATTTGATATTCTCTTCCGGCCGGAGCTTTCAAACAAATACTTATAACACAATAATCTTCAATAGTCATATTCTTCAAGCAAAATATTAATTTATAAATCTTCCTTTCATTTTTTACTACTCTCCAGACTTACAATCAACCTTCATTCCCAAATTTCTCGCCAGTTTATCTACGGCTTCTAAATCAACTCTTCCTCTTTTAGGCTCTTCTCCCGGAGCATATCCCCAACCATAACCTACCGAAGGTTGTGCAGAACTTCTCCCTCCAATCAAATTTACTCTCTCAGGATATTCTATCCCTCCTTCAAACAACCTAGGTATCTCTCTTTTCATACTTATCCAACCCCTCTTCAACTTATATATTTTATTATTAAGCAATTTTTCTCTTAAAAAATAAAATCTCTTTATTTGTCGTGCTTATTTTTTCAAGTTCATAATGTGGGAGAATATTTCGTAGTTGAGTTGCTATCTCCCTTATAATTTTAGAGGCAGTACCCGAACCAGAAATAATAAAAATAGAAGGATTATTGAGACTAATTGATTGAAAAGCTAATTTTAATGTCGTTCTTGAAGTTGATGTAATAGTCACAAATAACGTATGCCTTTCGATGTTATTTAGAACAATATTGATTTCTCTTTCTAAATCTTCTATTGAAATAACTCTTTCTATCAAAATTGAGATATATCTACTTAAAATGCCAGTTTGAACAAGTTCGCAAATATGCAACCCATTCACACTAAATTTTCTAAAAATCTTATCCCTCAAATCTTCAAGTTTCTCACGATGGTTCTCAAGTCGCCTAAGAGTTAAACCCATCTTTATCAATAACAAGAGAGATTTATCTTTAATGTATTGTTTATACAATTTCATCTCAATCGCTTTTTGTTGTTCTTTTACAATATTAATAGTTTCATTATCTTTTATGAAAGCAATGTCTTTATGTTTGAATCCTTTTATAATGGATTCTATTTTTTCAATAGATAAATTAACACTCGCCTTAATTAAACCTTCAGTAATATCCGAAATGGGATTATCCGAGGGCATCTTCTCCAAATTCTTCCATATACATAGTAATACTTAGCTCGTTGTTGTCTAATACGATAGTGCTTCCTGGAAAGATAACCATATTATCTATTTTAACTGGAATTTGTAAGTACCTATCTAATATTTTTTTACCTTCTGCATCAACTACCAATCCTTCTTTTCCACCAAGTCCCAGGCCCCTCAATAATAATATTTTTGACTCTACCGATACTTCATTTAGTGACATAAGTTCCATTTTTAGTTTACCTCAATATTCCAAGAAATCGTATATATTTAAGACTTTTGGAAGTAAATCAGTAGATGAACATTTCTAAGATAACATTGCTTTATCTACGGATATGGAATAGA
>JBBSYD010000085.1:0-1887 GCA_038045425.1 Nanobdellota archaeon
AAATTTAGAAATCCTTAGCCCAGAGGAAGTAACATTTTCTAATGTAGACATGAGTATGCTTGCAAGTTCTATTACTCAAAGAATGCATCAATACGACGCAGTTACTAAGAGAATGATTTCAGAAAGGGATTTTGCCTTAGATAAACTAAAAGAATATGCTCCTCATTTATTCAAAGCCCCAGAGCCACAAACTCAGCCATCTCATCCATCTGCTCAGGTACATCATGAACCTAAAAAGGCAGAAACAAAACCTAAAAAAGAAGAAAAGAAATCTAAATCTTCTAAAAAGAAATCAAAAAAGAAATAATTTCTTTCTAATTACTCAAAAAATTATTATCTCCTACAACATCTAACATTTCAGTTCAATATTTATCATTTATATATTTAATTTAATCAAATAGCTGTCTAATTTACCAGTCTTATTAGATAGACGAGAGTTGAGTAGGGTTTCAGTAAGGATATAATAATCAATGCAGAATATAAGATAATAATATGAAAGTCGTCCGAAGGGCATCAACTTGATTCTTAATTTTAAGGAACATTCTTTTTACTAATTGGCAAATCTCTCTTCATGCTTCCCATAGTTCCTTTAGTCTCACTTTCGGGTGCTTTTTTGTATTTCCAAATCAAAAATCCAATAACTCCCAATACTAAAATAATCAATATCCATCCCCATATTGAACTTCCAAATCCTCCGCTACTTGCTTTACAAGTGCTCATACAACATCGACCATTCAAACTCACGACGCTGTCTCCGCTACATTCTTCATTTTCTATGCAGATAATTCCTCCCAATTCTTCGCAAAAATACTGGCTCTTATCAATTCCGCTTCCATTCAGGCTTTGATTATTTCCCGTTCCTATTTCTTCAATTACAAATATAACTGGAATTTCAATAGTCACGTTGGAATACCTAAATGTAATCTCCCCAGAATAATTTTCAAATCTTTTTAATTTTAACGTAAACTCTTTAGATTCTCCAGAACCTAAAGTAAAGTTTTCAACTGGAGATAAAATAATATCTTCAGAATCATACTTCACAGAAATTTCTTCTAAATCTTCTTTTCCATTATTAGTGAGAGTTATAGAATAGTTAAAACTCGAAGTTCTTGTCAATTTTTTATCAATTTCCAGAGGACTAATTCTTAATCCATAAATATTTTCCAAATTTTGAATATGAGTTAAACTTCCAGCCACAAGAAAAGGAATTTTATATTCTCCGAGGGTAATCTCCATCTTTTTAATTCCAAATATCTTATCCACTGGAAAATAAATTTTATTTTCCCCAGGTTTTATCTCTTTATTGTAAGATTCAGTAAAATTCACATTCAAATTAATACTATCATCCAAATTCGAGTAAACGATAACAAAAAATTCTTCTTTAGGATTCAAAGTTCCAGGTTTAACATAATAATCTTTAGTCGTCCCATTAACAGAAAAATTATAGCTTAAATCTGAAGTTATCTGAACTCCATTATTAACATATGAGGCATCATTTATCCATAAAGTATAATTATTTTCAAGAGTAGGAGTAATGAATACCACGGCATATTCTCCCTCAAAACCTTGAATTAGATAATCAACTGGCACAATAACATTATTTCTTTTAACTTCTACTTGATTTTTATTTATACTTTCCAAGAAATTTCCTTTAAAACTTACTACTGCCGTTTCCCCAGGTTGATAAATAGATTTACTAGAATTAATACTCAACGCGCAACTTAAACTGCTCAACAGAATCACGGCAAATAATAATATCAATACCCTTTTCATATCATTCAAAGCAAGGGAGATTATATAAATTTGATTGTTGACATTCTTTAATTATTAGTATCTGTCTGATAAATATGCTCGAGAGTTATCTTATGTTCAACTTAAATTATTTTA
>JBBSYD010000085.1:1897-10898 GCA_038045425.1 Nanobdellota archaeon
TTTATTGAACTGAAATAAATATAGACAAGATATAATTATATTGAATTGTTCAAATGCATTAATCTGTTAAAAAGTTTAATTATTTACTCATCTCTCTTAACTTCCTAAGAGTCTCATCCAATTCTTTACTTCTAGCCGGCGCCGTTGCTCGTTGTGCAGGTCTTTGTGTTGGAGCAGGCATTCTAGGTTGAGGTGCAAATTGTCTTGGTGGAAGTGGTTGTCTTGGCATTCCCATTCCAGCTCCTGGCCCTGCAGGCCTACCTCCACTCTTTACTCCCTTTCTAAATGAAAACCACCACATTTGTATCTTGTTTCTAAATATTATTCCTAGCACAACTAATATTATAAGAATAAGGATAATAATCATCCAAGTCCATCCTCCAGATTGATTTTGAGGCATACAACAAATATCTATCGCACTTGAACACGAATAACTCTGTTCGCTCTCTCCAGATGAACAACTGCTCTTGCAAATTCCATCATTTTGAGTGCACTGATCTACTTCTATTTCCTGGCATTCTCCATCAACACAGCAACTTCCATCACTAGATTCCTTATTAACGCCGCTACATTCTTCATTAGAATTACAACTAGTTCCTCCTAGTGCAGAACAAGATTCTTTTTGTATTTTAACAGAACAACATTTACTTACTCCTCCGCAAGTAAATTGGCTTAATATACTTCCTTCCGCAGATAAGCAATCAGTCATACTTTCACATGAATAAGGATTTCCAACAACATCTAGACATCCAGTCGATGAACTAGAATTACTTCCGCCGCCAATAGATGCTCCTTTTTTCCATCCCGAATACAATAGAAATGCTGTATCCTTAATATTATTATTATTCCAACATCCTTCTTTGGTTTGAATACTCAAAAGATATTCTCTCACTGCATCTAATTCTCCATCCGAAGCAGAAGTTCCCAAAGCAAGCATTCCTAATGCAGTTTCATAAAATCTATTATTCAACTCTCCAGGAACATCCCAATACTTTCCCTCTCTTCTTAATGAGATAACATTAGAATATGAAACATCATCTCCAGTCAAGAAAGTGATAAATGCATCAGGGAAATATTTTGCATTATCTTCAGACATGGCAAGAATATAAGGCACAAAATTATCTATTTCTCTATCATCATCAAGCATAGCCAAAGTAGCCCATAATGTTCCTTCATAATCACAAATATTTCCAGACTTAAAACACGAAGCAATTACTTTTTCTTCTGTACTTCCCAATGATGCAGCAGAGTGAGTATCTCCAGAAACATAACAAGTCTTCTCATTCAAATTCAAACAGTCAGAGTTATCTCCAGTATTTTTCTGATATATCAAGGCAGTAAGAAAACTTTCAGTACACTTCACAGTAAATGTCTTATCTAAGCATTCAGACTTTATCTTCATTAAATAACCAGATGGCGAAATGCTCAAACATTGACTACTTCCTCCATTAGAAGTAATCTTCATATTATCCCCTATTTTTACATTAGCCTTAGAATTATCTCCCCAGCTAATATCGCAATTTGCAGGCTTCTGTGCCTCAACATCAATTTCTAAATACCATGCCAAATCCGTAGCAGTTCCATTTTTCATTAATAACCAAGAAATAATATCATCATTATTTTCTCCACTTCTCTTATAAGCCATAGCAACCTGCGCACTATCTTTTAATTTACATCCGCTATTTGGCCAGCATGCTGCACTTCCACTTTTACTTTGCTTAACAGCATCGAATAATCCATCATATTTTCCAAGAGCAAGCATTCCAAAAACTCCTTCTTGAAATGAAATAGTAGTTTTAGAATCAATCTGTGATTTCAAACAAGCATATGCATTATTTACCTTATCCTCATTACTAGTTTCATTAGCCGCCAATATTCCTGAACATAAAAATATCATTCCTATTAAAAATAAAAATCCAACTCCTATCACTCTCTTATTCATTCATTTTCCTGGTATTTCTTATTTAAAAATCTATTCACAACTTCCCTGCTCGCCTCATATTCCTAAGAACTTCAACAATTGGGTTTTTAGCATCGGGCAATTTCTCAATCAATCCCAAATCTTTGTAAAAATTAGCATTAGCATAATTAGGAGGCATTATCTTTTTCTTCTGTCTAAATGTCCATTCTATCTGACTCTTAATATAACCCTCTTTTAAAGGAGGTTCATTTTTTTCATTCCATTCTTTGACTTTTATATTTACATAATCCTCGGAAAAATTCAAACATCGTAAGAAATTAATAAGAATAAATAATCCTCTTTTCTTTCCTTCCTGCAATCCTTTCATTAATTTCTTAATTGCTTCTGGAAACATATCCTCTGTAACCCCCGTTACCTTAATTTCATCATAAACCCTATTTTCACCATATTTCTTACTATCATTATCCTTCTCAATCACTGCTCTATTCTTTTTCCATTCCAATGCTGCAGAAAGCAATCTTCTTGCTTCATCTTTTTCATTATTAGGCATATACTTTCTAAATTTAGCTTTTAATGGGTCAGCATCCATTAAATTAAAATTCTTTAACTCTTCTTTTAATATAACTACACTAGCCAATGCAGTTTTTTCATGCAAGGAATATGGCATTCTAAAAAGATGTCTAGGTGCCACTAACACCAAATCTAAATTGGCAATTTCTTCCGCAGGAATTTCTCTAAATTGTTCAAACATCTCAGGATTTTTGTCAGAATCTAAACTTATTTTTTCATTTTCAAAATCTTTACAATTTTCACAGAAATAATACTCTTTGCTCTCTTCAACATCCAACAATCCTCCACATTTTCCACTCAAGCATCTTATTTTTCTATTCGGACTTTTCACTTCCTTTCTATTTAATTTCATTCCGCACATAGGACAAAGATATCTAATAATCAATGCTAATTTTGCATCACTTCCACAATTCTTGCAAACAGTTTTATTCAAGTCTTCTTTCTTCAATTTTGTTCTAGCTAAAACTTCTTTCTCTCCTAAAATCATTCCTACTCTCGAATTATACTCTCGTTTTATATGGCTCATAAGAAATTCAGAAATCGCTCTCGGCCATTCCGGAAATGCTTCTTTCATTTTAATTCCTTCATACTCATCAGGAAATGCTTTTCCTGAAACAATAATATGCATGCCCTTACTCCCCGAGAATTTCAATCCATAATTTTTTATCCCATGTTGCTCCAATGCAGCAATCAAAAGTTCTGTAGCAATCTTACTACAATCAAAAAACGGAGAGTCTACATCAATAAGCAAATCCCAACTTTTTCTCAAATCTTTAACCTGCTGAGGAGTCATATCAGTAGCCAAGGATAATGGGTCCATCCAGATTTCTTCAGATGAATGAAATGAAGTTGCACCCTTATTTACCAATCCCATAATATCCGAAGCATATTGAATCATATCTGGGCGTCTTCCAAATCCCTCAAAATACCTAGGCACAACCTCTCTCCCAGATGAAAATTCAATTAACTCTTTTTGCACAAGAGGATTAGAATAATACAATTTAGTCAAAGCTCTAACTCTTTTCTCCTTTTCACTCATTTCCTCCTTCTTCACTTCAATTCTCTTCTCTTCTTCTTTTTTTGTCTCTTCAACCATAAATATCTCTCAAGTCTTTGTTTTATATGGTTTGTTGTGCTCAAACTTTTTCCTCACTAATCACAATAATCTCTTTAAACTCATTTTTCACTATTCTTCTATGAATTCTTTAGAATTATCTTCAAGATTACTAAACGAATTAATGCCCCAGTTATCTCCTTCCTCCTCTAATATTCTTATCTCTCTTACTGCTTGTGATATTCCAAAGCCTGCTCCTTCTTTCTGGGATAAAATTTTTCAAAGATATCCAGTTGCAGGAATAACCTATGTCATCACTCAAGATTTAAATTCTCCACTCAATGGAGAGTTCCAATTTCACAATTCTCCTTTAGGATATCGCCGAGCGATAAAATTAAGTCCTAAGGTTTTAGATATAACTGCAGTTTCTCTTGTTCAATCACGTAACACCCATAAATCTGCAGGAGTTCTTATGGGCGGAGAAGAAGTATATAAGGAACATACTCCCAAAACTTATATGTCATTTCGCTCTTCTATTCAAGTAAATACCCAGATTAATCATCCTAAACTAGGGTACTAAACTCCCATAAAATTTAAATAATCCTCAATATATTAAAACTCATGACCAAAATGAGACGAGTTGTTTTTAATTTTGATAAACCCTCTTTAGGTGCATTAGAAGAATTACGCGTAGCAGAGGGAGCTCCAGATTTGGGAGCATCAGTAAGGAAAAGTCTTCAAATAAATCTTGCTTTACAACAAGCAGCACGCGCAGGATTCACCGAAACATATGTTCAAAATCCTGAAACTGGAGAAAGAAGAGAAGTATATAGATCTCTCGTTTCATATTAATTAATTCAGTTATTCTCAACTACAATAAACCTTATAAGCTCCAAAACGGCTATCCTCGTTATGCAATTAAAGCTAGGTACACCAAAACTATTCACTGATTTAGTGTCTATTATTTCTGAATTAGTTACAGAAGTAAAAATAAAAGTAACCAAAGATGGACTAAGTCTTACAGCTATTGATCCTGCAAACGTAGCAATGGTTTACTTTAAAATGCCTGCAGAATTATTCTCTGAGTTCAATCTAGAAAAAGATCATGTTTTAGGGGTTAACTTAGAAAATCTTAAAGCAGTTTTAAGAAGATGTAAGGCAGGAAGTTCATTAATTCTTGAAAAGCACGATAATCTTTTGAAAATAGGAATTCTAGATAGAGTAAAAAGAGATTTCACTCTTGCTTTGTTAGATATAGAGTCCGAAGATAAAGAAATGCCTACTTGGGAGTTCAAATCTGTTATTAAAATGGATTCTGATGCATTTACCGAAGTAGTAGAAGACTGTCTTATTGTTTCCGATGCTTGCACATTCCAAGCCTCACCAGATAAATTTGTAATTGAAGCCACAGGACTTAATTCCAGCAGAGCAGAATTTTCAGGCGACAATGTAGAAATATATTCAGACATAAGTAAAGCCAGATTCTCATTAGAATATCTTAACAAATTCACCAAGGGAGCAAAAATTGCAACGAGAGTCACCCTTTCATTTTCAGACAACCATCCAATGAGAATAGATTTTCCCACAGGCAATGTAATGCTTTCTTTTGTTCTTGCCCCAAGAATCGAACAGGACGATTAAATCTTTAATTTATTTAATTTTAATGAGAAAATTATAATTTTACTTACGTAGCTTTTGGGGTTTAGCTTCAATGACTGCTTTAGGTTCAAGAAACAAAACAAGGTTATCATAAGGACTTTTACTTGTTGAACTCATATTAATTTTAACATAATCTGTCCCAGAGTGAACTATCAAACTATCCATTCCATCCGTCCTTCCCCCTACATAAAATGCTATTTCTCGTAGATTATTCTCTTGAGGAAATATATGTGTACGTCCTGCATTAAGATAAACATCAACTTTCATTTTCTCAGAAGGTCGGGAGCTAATTCCCAACATTGGCTCTAGTTTACTCAAAGTTCTTTGAATTTTCGCAACCTCAGGTCCAGTTATGCCATAATAAGTCGGAACAATTTCAAGCATATAAAATTTCATTATTTTTACTATTTAAAGTTACCTCTCCATTTTCATCTAATTGAGTAGTAAATAATAAGTCAATTTACTAATTAGTATAATCGTTAGTATTATTATAAAATTTATTACTTTTCTAGGTACTCATTCATAAAGTTCAAATAACAATATTACTCCTTCTTGAATATAAGTCCTAGTAATTAAAATATTCATTTTATTATCTCCAAATACTAATACTTCAGTTAAACTCTTTAAAAAATATTAACCAATCTTCACCACATGAAGTCCCTTTTTGTGTCCATCTGCAATTGATTGTTGACCCCTTTTTTCACTTTCTTGTAAAAAATATTCTTGTAATTTCTGATTAAATCTCAAATAATCCTGGGCAATAGGCATAATTAATTGTCTAATCCCTTGCTCATCATAAGGAATTTTCCTTCTCTCCGCTTCGGCAATAATTTCTTTAATAATTTCCCCACAATTAATATCTCCATTACTAACCAACACTCTATTTTCCAAGTCAACTCTTCCCAACATAACGTTTTTAGGTGAAAGATTAAAAAATCTTCTATATCCTGACATAGACATTTCGCGACATAAATAAGTAATCTCTCCTACAATTGTTCCAGCATCACCTACATTTTTTACACAAGGAACGACATACAATTCAAACTCCCTTCTATTATATGGCTCTGCTTCCAAGTTTCCAATAGAATAAGTTGCTTTTCTCGGTCCCACTCCTTCTTTAGACTTAAAATTCACTAGAATTTGTTCATCACTCATACATCAATATATTATTCTCGCTTTTTAAGAATATTGATATTAAAATGATGTGCTTTAGTTATGAAATTATTTCTAGTATAAAATTCATCAATACAAAATTAAATATCTTTTAATTATTTTCTATCCATTAGACTAGTAAGGAATATTACAGAATAGCATAATTAATTGAGTTATTTTCTAGGAAAACAAGCAAGTCAATAGTAAGAAGGAAATAAAGCATAGATTTAGTCATTTTCTTTATTACTACTTTTATAAAAAAAGAGTATTAAGTTATTTGTTAAGTATAGGTAGTAGTAGTAACCTACTAACTAACTATCTTTTTTGTCTAAAAAGCATAATAACCAAAAAGTATATAAATTAGTCAAAAGTAGTAATTAAATGCAACAAGATTTCAGTGAAAGGTTAGGCAGACTTGTTCAAGCCTCAAAAGCAGCATATTTTACATATGAACCTAAGTTTTTACCAGTTGAACTAAAGTATGATGAAGAATTAATTAAATTATTAGCAGATGCAGTTCAAAGTATAAGCAATCTTTCTACACGAGGGGCACGACTAAGAAATCCTCATATTTTAATTATGCCTTACTTAAAGAAAGAGGCAGTATTAAGCTCAAAAATCGAAGGAACTAGAACTTCTTTATCAGAAGTCTTTTTAGAAGAAAAAGAAAAGATTAAGTCCCCCAATGCCGATTTAGAAGAAGTTAATAATTATGTGCAATCTCTTCATAATGGGTTAAAAGAAATTCAGAAGCAAAACTTCACCACTGAAATGATAAAATTATTGCATGGGACATTAATGAAGGGAGTACGTGGTCAGGATAAAGAGCCAGGAAAATTCAAAACAAAACAAAATTGGATAGGTTCATCAGATGAAATTCTCGAGGCAAAATTTGTACCTGCTAGTCCAGAAACAACTCCTGCATTAATTGATAATCTCATAGATTATATAAATAATTCTGAAAGAAGTACCAATTTGATTAAAGCAGGCATCATGCATTATCAGTTTGAAACAGTCCATCCGTTTAGAGATGGGAATGGAAGAATTGGACGTTTGTTAATTAGTTTATTTTTATGTAAAACTAAAACTCTTTCTCAGCCGTTATTATATCTCAGTGCATATTTTGATAAGCATAAACCTACATATGATGAAAAACTCTTCAATGCAAGTTCCAAAGGAGATATCGAAGGATGGTTAAAATTCTTTTTGAAAGCAATAAAAGTTCAATCTGACGAAGTTCTTCTAAGAACTGAAGAACTTGAAAATTATAGGGAAGAATGCAGAGAAAAACTGGAAATAAACTCAAATAGTACAAACGTATTAAGAGTTTTGGATTTTCTATATATCAATCCATTTATTAAAATTGGAGAAGTAAAAAAACAATTAAAGTGTCATTATCCAACCGCAGAAAATAATGTTGCAATTTTAGTAAAAAACGGTATTCTAAAGGAATATACCATAAGAAAAAAACGAGATAGAATCTTCTATTGCCCACGAATTTGTGACATCTTAGGAATACAAATTAAACATTAATAATTACGCATTTTAAATCGTAGGATTTAAATACCCTCAAAACCCCGAACACTTGAATCTAATTGAACGCAATGTGCCTGATAACACATGAGGTTTAGAAGTGGGAAAACCACACGGAATACGAATCCAAACTTGGTTACGAGGTAACCATGTCGTGAGCGAAGTTGACTCTTTTTTGGAATTAAATCAAGTAAAAAACACCAAATGGCAAAACTATCAAAGGCAAGAGAAGGAACATTACAATTCGCACCAAGAGTAAGAGCTAGAAAATTCTTACCAAGAGTTAATTGGAGTGCTGTAAAACATGACATTAAAACCGAGGGAGTTCTAGGATTCATCGCCTACAAAGTAGGAATGGGAACTGCAATCGTTAAAGATTCAACTCCTGCCTCATTAACTTTGAATAAGAAAATAGCAATTCCAGTAACAATTCTTGAAGCCCCAGAAATGAAAATATTCTCAGTAAGGTTCTATCTCAATGGAAAACCAATAAAAGACATTGTAGTTTCCCACGACAAAGAATTAAAGAAATTAGTAAAAGTTCCTGCTTCATTACCTGAATTCAAAGCACCTGATAAGTTCGATGATATCACTCTTCAAGTATATTCACTAGTTAAAAAAACCAATTTCAAGAAAACTCCTGATATGAGCGAAGTTGCAGTAAATGCTCCAAATAAGTTAGAGTTTGTTAAATCTTTAATAGGAAAGGAATTATCCATCAAAGACTTTGCTAAACACAACTTAATCGACGTTAGAGGATTAACCTGCGGAAGAGGATTTACAGGAACCGTTAAAAGATTCGGAATCTCTTTCAAACAACATAAATCTGAAAAGGGTAGAAGAAGACCAGGTTCATTAGGCCCATGGCATCCAGCAAGAGTTACATTCAGAACACCTATGGCAGGACAAGGCGGAATGCACACAAGAGTTCATTATAATCAAAGAGTTATCTTCGCATCAACAATTGCTGAAAAGAACATAAACAGAAAAGATGGATTTATGCACTTTGGTAATCTTGGCTCAACTTCTTCATACATTCTAGTTCAAGGAAGCGTTCAGGGTCCTCAAAAAAGACAAGTTCTTCTCACATCAGCATTAAGACCAACAAAGAA
>JBBSYD010000085.1:10908-25120 GCA_038045425.1 Nanobdellota archaeon
ACGCAAAATAACATTTAGAAAAGTAAAACTGCAACCAGAAAAAAAGAAATTTGAATTTCAGGAGCTTGTACAGTGAAAGCACAATTATTCGACCTATCTGGAAATAAGAAATCTGAAATTGCTCTTCCAGCACTATTCGATACTCCAGTTAGAGAAGATTTAATATTCAAATATTTCGAATCTGAACATTTATCCCAAAGACAACCCTATGCAACTTGGGAAGAAGCAGGAAAAAGACATTCCGCATCTGGAAGATTATCCCACAGAAGACACAAATGGAAAACTCAATACGGAAAAGGACAGGCAAGAATTCCTAAAAAAACAATGTGGAGACGTGGAACTCAATTTAATTGGGTAGGCGCAGAAGTTTCAAATACAAGAGGCGGAAGAGTTTCACATCCTCCTCAAGGACTATTAATCTATAGAAAAATAAACAAGAAAGAAAAAACTCTTGCAATGCATTCTGCATTAGCTTCAGTATTTAATTCAGAATTAATTTCAAACAGATATGCTTCACTTCATTCAAATAATATTCAATCAGCAGTCATAGAATCACTTCCAGGAAAGACTTCAGAGTTAATCTCTTCTGTTAAGAAGATATTCGGTGAAGCATTCAACTTAGTATTAAAAAACAAAGTACCAAGAGCAGGAAAAGGAAAATCCAGAGGAAGAAAATATAAATCAAATGCAGGATTGTTATTAATAACTTCAGAAAAAGAGAAGAATTCATTCAAGGGAATGGATGTTAAACCTGCAAGCGCAGTTCAAATTTCAGACTTCTATCCTCTAGGAAGATTAACACTATTCACCAAACAGTCTTTAAATGAATTGTCTAAAGACGTGGAGCTTAAAAAATGATAATGAAACCAGTAACAACTGAAAAAGCAGTCAAGTTAATTGATGTAGAAAACACTTTGATATTTGAAGTTCCAAAAGAAGTTACCAAACCAGAAATTCAAAAAGAAGTAGAACACCTTTTCAAAGTCAAAGTAGACAAAATCAGAACGCTCATTCATCTAAATAAGAAATTCGCATACATAAGATTAAATAAAAACAATTTAGCTGCAGACATTGCAACTAAGTTAGGAATGTTATAAAATGGGTAAAAGAATTATTTCACAGGCAAGAGGACACGGAGGTCCAGCATATCAGGCAAGAAAACGCGCGTTTATCTACAAAGTAAAGTATCCTTCAAATGTAGGGGAAGCAACTGTTATGAGTATCTTTCACTCTGCAGCACACTCCGCACCTTTGATGAAAATACAAGTAGGAATGGAAATATTCTTCATACCAGCATTCAATGGAGCAATTGAAGGACAAAAAATAACTGTAATGGGTAAAGAAGTAAAGCCAGGAAATATTCTAGCAATAAAAGATATTCCTCCAATGACTCAAATTTACAATATTGAAATCAATCCAGGAGATGGAGGAAAAATGGTTAGAACCGCAGGCTCATCAGCAATGGTAACAAAAATGTTAGAAAATAATAAAGTTTCAATCACAATGACAAGTAAAAAAATAGTAATTGTTTCTGGAGACTGCAGAGCAACCGTTGGAGTTATTGCAGGCGAAGGAAAGAAGTTGAAGCCATTCATCAAAGCAGGTCCAATGTTCTACAGAATGAAAGCTAGAAACAAGCTATGGCCTAGAACTTCTGCAGTAAAGATGAACGCCATCGACCATCCATTCGGTTCTGGTAGAGGAAAGAGAATCAAACCTAAGATTGCTAAGAGAAACGCGCCTCCAGGGGCAAGAGTAGGGCACATTAGACCTAGAAGAACAGGGAGGAGCAAGTAATCATGTCAAACGAAGTAATTATCAAGTCCAAGGAACTTTTCTATAGAGGAAAGAACGTTGAAGAATTGAAAGCAATGGACACAAGAGAATGTGCAAAGTTCTTGCCTTCAAGAAGTAGACGTTCCGTTCTTAGAAATTTCCAAGCTCATGAAAATTTTGTAAAGAGAGCAGAAACAATTCTTAAATCTGGTAAGAAAGTTAGAACACATTTAAGAGACTTAGTTATTATTCCTAAAATGGTAGGAATGGCAATTGGAGTTTACAACGGAAAGACTTTCAACGATGTTCACATCAACAACAAAATGATTGGACACAGATTAGGAGAATTTTCACTATCCAGAGGAAAAGTTACTCACGGTAAACCAGGACTAGGTTCAACAAAGTCATCATCAGGAGATAAGAAGTAAAATGGAAAGACCACAAGAAAAACCACAAGAGAAGAAATTAGCAAATGTAAAACAAAACGTAGCTAAGCATGAAGAAAAGAAAGAAACAAAGCAGGAAGTTAAGCAAGAGAAGAAAGAAGATTTCTCACATCAAGAACACAATCATGAGCATCATGAACATAAACACGAAACTCCTGCAACAGAAGAAAAGAAAGAAACTAAGCCAGTAGTTAAGCTAACAAAGAAACACGAAGCAGTTGTCAATGCACTATCTCTACCAATTTCCAAAAAGCATTCCATGTACATCGGCTCATTCATCAAAAACAAGCCAATTGATTTAGCAATAAAACAATTAGAAGAAGTAATCAAATTCAAGAGAGCAATTCCATACAAAGGAGAAATTCCTCATCGTTCTGATCCTGGAATGATGTCCGGAAGATATCCAATTAACGCATCAAAAGTATTTATTCAATTATTAAAAGGACTTAAAGGAAACGCAATTGTAAATCAAATGGACATCGACAAAGTAAGAATTACTTGGTGTTCAGCATTTTGGGCTTCAAGACCTATGAAAAGGGGCGGGGCCAAGTTTAAAAGATGCAATGTCACACTAAAAGCAAAGGAAGTAACAAAAGTAAATAAGGAGGCAAAGAAATGAGTACACTAACAGACACATTAGACGATAGAAATGTAACCTCAGCAAGGCTAGCTTCTCTTCAAGAAGGAGAAACAGTTCAACTTGCGAATGGAAAGGATAAAGTTAACAGATATTTCTTTATAGGTTCTAGAGGAAGCAATGATTTGAGATTTTTACGTGAAGGAGATGTTTCAGATTCAGTTGTTTGTGCAACACTTTCACCAACACAAGTTTTATTATACGGAGATGGAGTTTATAGAGGCAGTTTTATAGAATCTACTCTTGTCCAAGGTAAAGATATTAACTATGGAGAACATAGAGAGATATTAAGGAGGCTATCAGCTTAAAATGGAAGAGAAAAAATTTGTAGCATTCAAGAAAGAAGAACTAGGTGTAAAAGAATACATCAAGACAGAAATTGGAAAAGGAAGAATTTCTGCAGTATCAGTTGAATATACTCCAGTTGGAGAAAAGATTATTATTGCAACTTCTAAACCAGGAATTGTTATTGGAAGAAAAGGAGAAAAAATTGACGAGCTTACCAGAGTACTAAAGAAAAGATTCAAGCTAGACAATCCACATATTGAAATTCTTGAAATAAGAGACCCAAGATTGGATGCTCAATTGGTTGCAGATGAAATTGCTCTCGGCTTGGAAAGACAAGGCTCATTAAAATTCAAAGTAATTGCTTATAAGATGATTCAAGAAATAATGAAAGCCGGAGCAATGGGAGTTGAATTAGTTCTTTCAGGAAGACTTCCAAGCGAAAGAGCAAAGTCATGGAGATTTGCAGAAGGATATTTGAAAAAGACTGGAGAGCCTGCAAAAGTAGTTGACAGAGCAATGGCTCAAGCAGTTACAGTTCAAGGAGTAGCAGGAATAAAAGTTTCCATCTTACCTCCAAATGCAGTTATCCACGATAGAATTGTCGTTGATGATGCAATGTTAGCAAGATTGAAACAAAACAATGCAGATACTTTCGCAGTTGATGAAGAAATTGTTGAAGAAAAACCAAAGAAAAAAACAAGGAGTAAAAAATAATGGCAATCCTAAGAAATAAAGACGTCCTTAAACTTTCTCATCAGGAAGCAGAAAATAAAATTAATGAATTAAAATTAGAATTAATTAAGTCAAGTGTTACGGCTCAAAAGTCAAAAGCCAAAACCAAAGAGATTAAAAGGACACTGGCAAGGATTTATACAATGAATGCTCAAAAATCACACGCACAAAAGCAGGAGGCATCAAAGAAGTAATGGAAGACATAGATCCAAACTCGATACTCCCTTCAAATTCAGGAATATTTGAAGAGATTGCTAAGGCTGACCAAAGTATAACTATTACTGCCGTTTCAAGGCGTTATGGAAAACTTACAACCTTGGTTTCAGGTTTCGATAAATCTGTCGACTTAAAAACCACTGCCAAAGCTTTGAAAGAAAAGCTTGCTTGTGGAGGAACAGTTAAGGACGGAACAATCGAACTTCAGGGAGATCACAGGAAATCTGTAAAACAGATTCTTGTTAAGTTAGGATTTGATGAAAATTCAATTTCAGATTAAACACTATGGCAAAACAAAATAAAAAACAAAATGAAATGAAACATGTTAGTCAGTACTCTCTAGCAATGGGTCAAACTAGAGGAAGATTCTTTGAAGGCACAGTTACAAAGAAATTCCCAACTCGTGTCGTAATTGAATTTGACAGAACTGTTAAGATTCACAAGTATGAAAGATTTTACACTGTTACCACAAGAATTCACGCAAGACTTCCTAAAGGAATGGAAGTTCAAGTTGGAGATTATATTCAAGTTCAAGAATGCAGACCATTAAGCAAGATTATCCATCACATTGTAACTAAAGTAATCCGTTCAGCAGAATCCATGGAGAATAAAAAATGAGTGTTCAAGAAATAACTAGAATAACTAGGCAGAGAGAGAAAATAAAATCATTATTTGCAAGAGGAAAAATAGATTTAAGTCAGGCATTATATGCTCAATCAATCATAGAATTCGATAGTTCATTAAGGCAGGCAGAACAATCTATGCTCCCAGGAAATATTCCCATGTCTGCAGATCATTTCTCAAATGCATTAAACATCCTTTTTGAGCAAATTGCTTTGTCTACCGCAATGGATAATTCACCCTCAGGATATGCTAATGCAGTAAAAAGATATACTGCAGTGTATGATAGAATAATTCAATCTACGGAGGCATTAGCAGCATGAAAGCAATTTCAGCAAGACCAACAAGAGGATTAAATATTGGAAGTAATTGCGTTGCAGCAGACAACTCTGGAGCAAGAATTGTTAGAATCACAGGAGTCGTTCATGGAAAATCTAGAAAAGGAAGACAACAGTATGCTAAACTTGGAGACTGGGTTAAGGTTTCAGTAAGAGCAGGAAAACCTGATATGAAAGGGATAGTTTTCGATGCAGTAGTAATCAGACAAAGGATGGCTTACAAAAGAAATACTGGAGAAAGAGTTTGTTTTGAAGACAATGCAGTCGCACTTTTGAAAGATGAAAAAGGAAATCCAAAAGGAACAATGATTAAAGGGCCAGTAGCAAGAGAAGTTCAGGAAAGATGGAAGGAGGTTGCTAAATTAGCACCTTACGTATTATGATCAGTCATTTAGAATATCAAATGCGCGAAATACAGAGTTCCCTAAACAGAAAATCATTTAGGGTAATCCAGTCTAACTTCAATCCAAGAACAAAACTATTAGTACAAGAATATCTGTTCACAGAATCTTGCTTGAGAAGAGAATTACTTTCTAAAGTTCCTCAAGATAAAAATCTAATAGGCTATTGGCTTTCTGAAGCTAGAGATACTTTAAAGACATTAAATAATTATTTCCCTAGTATCTCTCCAAATATTACAAATGCGATGAAAAGAAATCTAAAACCTCTAGTTGAGCAAGCATTATCAAGATATTCATGCGAAGTTACTGGATTTGAATTAATTTTAGCTCAACCTCTGGAGGTAACAGTATAAAATGAAATCTAAATTCTCAGCATCCTGGAATCATTCTGTTCAAGTAAGAAAACAAAGAAAGTTCAGATACAACGCCCCATTACATATAAGGCATAAGTTTTTAAGTGCACATTTATCCAAGGCATTAAGACAGAAGTTTAACAAGAGAAGTCTTCCTCTTCGGAAAGGGGATGAGGTGCTTGTTATGCGTGGCGCTTTCAAGAAAAAGCAAGCCAAAGTACTTTCTACAGACAGATTATTCAACAAAATCATTCTAGAAGGTATTCAGAGATCTAAGAAAGACGGAACAAAAGTTAATGTCCCATTAGATCCAAGAGTTTTGCAAATCATAACTTTAAACTTAGAAGATAAGCAAAGACTCGCTGTCCTAAACAGAAAATCAACCTCTCAACAGACATCTAAAACAACTCAAGGAGTAAAAAATGCATCTAAATAGAAAAGCAGCACCAACAAATTGGCCAATCGCCAGAAAAGGAAACAAGTATATAGTTAGCCCTGCATCTCACACTTATAACTCAATTTCCGTTTTGTTAGCAGTGAGAGACATGTTAAAATTGGCAACAACTGCCGCAGAAGTTAAACATCTTATTCACAACAAAGCATTAAAATTAAATGGCCGTGTTGTCAGAGATTATAAAGAAAGCATAAAACTATTCGACATTTTTGAAGCAGATAAAGAATATTCTCTTTCGTTGCTCACAACTGGAAAATTTGTTCTTCAAGAAACTAAAGCTACAACAAGAATAGCAAAAATAATTTCAAGAAACTTATTGCCAGGCAATAAACTTCAAATTAATCTTCACGACGGAACTAACGTTATCGGAAAGAAAGATATGAATGTTGGAGACTCTTTAGTTTTAGATTTCGATAACAAAATAAAATCTCATAAGCCATTAGAAAAATCTGCTCATGTTTTCATCATCGGCGGAAATTTCGCAGGACAATCTGGAATTGTTCAATCAATCAAAGGAAAAATGATAACACTCAAAATAAACAAGGAGGAATCAACTTTAAAACTTGATAATTTAATAGTCCAATGAAATCTCCAAAACAAAAAACAGTTTCAACACATTCATCTTCAACAAATCCTATGAGAAAAGTTTTCATAGAAAAAGTAGTTGTGAGTTGCGGAGCAACAGATAAAGAATTAGTTAAAGCAAACAAACTTTTAGAAATCTTAACTTCTAGAAAAGCTCAAATTGTTACTTCAAGTAAAAGAATTCCTGATTTTGATGTTCGTCCAGGATTAGAAGTAGGAACCAGAGTTACTCTAAGAGGACAATCTGCACTAGATATTCTCAAGAGATTACTAGGCGCAATTGATAATACTCTCAATGCAAAACAAATTGCACCAAATCATTTCTCATTTGGAATCAGAGAATATATTGAAATTCCTGGAATAGAATATCAGAGAGACATTGGAATCAGAGGATTAAATGTCACAGTAGTTTTTGCCAGAGCAGGATTAAGAGTTCAAAGAAAGAAAATCAAATATGGTAAAGTTTCTAAGAAACAAATAGTTTCAGTAAACGACATTACAAAATTCATGGAGGAAGTCTTTAAGACTCAAATAAAATGACAGCAAGTGATTGGAATAAAATATTGAAGCAACTTAAAGGTAAGCCAGTTGTAATGAACAAATTCATAAGACATTGCAAACCAAAAGATAGAAAAACTGGAATTGCAGCAAGAAAGTGCGAAAGATGTGGCAGATTTGGAGCACACCTAAGTCAATACAATCTAAAATTATGCAGACAATGTTTTAGAGAGATCGCGGAGGAGATCGGTTTTATCAAATACAATTAACATGAGTCAAGATATAACTTCAGATGCCCTGAATCAAATGATGAATGCAATGAGAGCAAGAAAAACCTCTCTAACCGTAAAGAGACATTCTCAGCTTTTAATTTCAGTTCTAGCAATTGCTAAATTAAAAGGATATGTTCACGCATACAAAGTTGAAGGCACTTCATTAACAATTGAACTGGGAAGATTAAATGGATGTTGCGCAATCAAACCAAGATTCTTCGTTAAACAAGATGAATATGATAAGTATGTAAAAAGATATCTCCCAGCAAGAAATATTGGTATTGTCGTAGTCTCCACAAATGAAGGACTTATGACTCATACAACTGCTGAGGAAAAGAAGAAAGGAGGAAGCCTTATAGCTTATTTCTTCTAATGAGAAAAGAATTAATTGAAAAAATAGCACTTCCAGAGGGCGTTTCAGCTACTTTCCACGCAGATGAATTAACTCTTCATAAAGGTTCAGCAAAAATAGTAAGAAAAATCGCTTCCCCAAGATTACATGTTGCAATTCATAATAATGAAATTGTCATGACTGTAGCTCAAGGCGCTAAAAGAGAATTTAATACTCTCAAGTCATACATTGCTCATATTCAAAATCTTTTTGCAGGATTAAATAACGAATTTGTTTATCATCTTGAAGCATGTAATGTTCACTTCCCTATGACTTTCAAAGTAGACAAGGATCATTTAGTAATTAATAATTTCTTAGGTGAGAAAACTCCAAGAAAAGCAAAGATTCTTGCAAATGTTGTTGTTGAAACAAAATATCCAAAAATAACTGTAACTTCTAGAGATAAAGAAGCAGTAGGACAAACTTCTGCAAATATTGAGAAAGCAACAAAAATAAGAAATAGAGATAGAAGAATCTTCCAAGATGGAATATTTTTAGTAAGTAAGGAGGTTGCAAAATGATTTCAAAGAAAAAGCCAACATTCCTTCGTTCTGATACTGTAAGACACAAGAAATTAGGAAGCCACAATAGAAGAATGCAAAAGTGGAGACGCCCAAGAGGAAAGCATTCCAAAATCAGAAGACACAGATTTGGATATACTCCTATGGTGAGCATTGGCTATGGTTCCTACAGAAAAACTGCAGGACTAATTGATGGACTTAAACCCCTTCTAGTTTTCAATTCCAGCGACGTAGAAAAAGCACCAAAAGATTCAATCTTAATAATTGCAAGAGTTGGAGCAAGAAAGAAATTAGATATAATTAAGAAGGCAGAAGAAAAGGGTTTCAAGTTGTTAAATGTTAACAAGGAGATAAAGAAATGAAATTAGATAAGAAAAAAGCACTAGCAATGTCCACTTTAGGAATAGGAAAAGACAGAGTAGTTTTCAATACTCAAAGATTAGATGAAATCAAAGAAGCAATCACCAAACAAGACATAAGAGATCTTGTTGTATCCGGAGCAATTATAATCAGAGACATTAAAGGAAGAAGAACTGTTGTAAAAAGAACAACAAGAAGAAGAGCAGGAAGCGTAAAAATGAAAGTTAATCACGGAAAGAAAATCTATATGATTATCACAAGAAAATTAAGAGCTTACGCAAAAGAACTTCTTGACCAGGAAAAAATCACAAAAGAAAAATATCTAAAATTAAGACAACAAATCAAAGCACACGCATTCAAGAGCAAAGCGCACTTCAAAGAGCACTTAGCTGTTGCGGAGGTAAAATAATATGAATCAAATACCTTATTATTTCCTTGGAAGACTAGCACCAAAAATTAAAAATGTAGATAATTCAAAGCAGGCTGAACCTTATATTGATAGCACTAACGTTGATAACTTAACTAGAGGAGATAGTCATATTGAAGGTAATTCAAGAGCGACAATTCTTACTAATTTTCGTATAGCCTTAAACAGGTATCTTACTACCTATCATCCCAGGGAGGCAACACATTAAATGGCCCGTTCACTAAAAAGAAGAAGACATGAATGCAAAACAGATTTCAGGTCAAGATTAGAATTACTTAAATCTGGAAAACCAAGATTAGTAATTAGAAAAACAAACAGATACATAATCGCACAAATAGTTCACAGCACCTCTGCTCAAGATTCAATTATGTTCGGAGCATCATCTAAAGACTTATTGACAAAAGGATGGCCTCAAGAACTTGCAGGAAGTCTAAAGAGTATTCCAGCAGCATATCTCACAGGATTCTTAATTGCTAAACTTGCAAAAGCAAAGGTTAAAGAAGCAATTCTAGACTTAGGAATGCAAAGAAGCCAACCAAAGACAAGATTATTTGCTGCGCTTAAGGGAGCAATCGATGGAGGATTATTAATTCCTCATTCAGAAGAAGCTCTTCCAGCATACAGCGAAATCTCTAAAAATCCAAAAACAGGCAAATTAATTGAACAAATTAAAGGTAAATTATAAACATGGCAGAAAAAGAAACAAAAAACAAACCAAAGGACCTCATTGAGGCAACACCTGAAGAAGTTACTAAACTAGAAGAACAAATCTCAAAGTCAGCAGCGCCTGGAGAAGAACAAATTCTTTCAAGAAAAGAAAGATACGAAAGAGATGCAGAACATCAGAGAAAAATTGCTCTTGAGTCATGGGTTCCAAAAACAGAAGTTGGAAGATTAGTAAAAACTGGAAAAGAAAAAGATATTGACAAAATCCTATACTCTGGAAAGAAACTTCTTGAACCAGAAGTAGTTGATATTTTACTTCCAGGGCTTGGTAGCGATCTATTATCCATTGGACAATCTAAAGGAAAGTTCGGCGGAGGAAAGAGACGTGCGTGGCGTCAAACTCAAAAGAAAACTATGGAAGGAAATGTAGTTACGTTCTCCTCTCTGGTTGTAGTTGGAGATAAGAAAGGACACGTAGGAATAGGAATGGGTAAATCTAAAGAAACACTTCCAACAAGAATTAAAGCAACAAGAAAAGCTAAACTAAGTATGATTAAAATTACTAGAGGGTGGGAATCTCCTGAACAAGGCACAGAACCTCACACAGTTCCTTTCATCGTCGAAGGTAAATGTGGTTCAGTAAGAATCAAATTAATTCCTGCTCCAAGAGGAACTGGATTAGTTGTTGGAGACCAGGCAAAGAAGATTTTAAGATTAGCAGGAATTCACGATGTCTATGGAGTATCCAAAGGACAAACCAGAACAACTATAAACCTTGCATTTGCAGTTGTTGATGCATTAAGTAAAACAAACAGGCTGAAACTATGATTATTGCAATAAGAATCGCCGGAACTGTAGAAATTGAAAGTAAAGTAGAAATGACTTTATCAAGATTAAGAATGAGAAAGAAATATTCTGCTGTTCTTTTGAAGAACAATCCAGAATCTCTAGAGTTATTGAGAAAAGTAAGAGATTTCGTAGCATTCGGAGTATTATCTGAAGCAGATATTGAAGATTTAATTTCCAAGAGAGGAAAAGGAATTGGCGGAAAGAAGTTAGATGCAAAGAAAATTGCTTCCGAAATAAGCAAGAAATCAGCAGAAGATTTAGGAATGAAACCATTCTTTAGATTGCATCCACCAAGAGGCGGAATTGATTCAAAAGTCCACTTCCCAATCAGACACGGAGTTCTAGGAAATCATGGAGATAAAATTAATTTGTTAATGCGGAGGATGTTGTAATGGCATTCAAGAAAAGAAAGAAATCTTCAAGATATGCAGGAAGTCAGACTCATGGTAGAGGTGCAAAAGAAAGAACAAGAGCATCTGGAAACCGTGGAGGATACGGAATGGCAGGAACTGGTAAAAGAGGAGACCAAAGAAAGACTCTAGTCATAAAGCTTTCTGGTGGAAACAATTATTTCGGAAAAGACAGAACATTAAGAGCAGGAAACAAGCCAAAGAGATTGAAAGTAATTAACTTAAATCAAATTTCAGAAGATTATGCAAATGAAAAAGAAGTTAACCTTGCAGGTTATAAGATTCTTGCAGAAGGAGAACTAACATTCAAAGTAAAAATCAAAGCCAACAGAGCATCATCTTCAGCCATTGCAAAAATAAAAGCATCAGGAAGCACACTAGAATTGTCAGACAATTCATTCGATGAATCTTCTTCAGATGACGAAGACAAGGAAGAAGAAACAAAGCCAGAACCAAAAGCAACAAAGCCAGTTGTAAAAAAGAAATAAATTTTCTAAATGAATACTAAACTATACTCTTATTTTTAAACACAATTTTATAAATATTTTCATGGAAGAATCTTTAGTAAGACAGGAACTTCCCATTCAGTCAGTATATGAACATGGAGAAGACTTAACTGTTACGGTTCCAGTTCATTTAGAAATCCTTAGACTTTCTCCTAAAGCAAGAATTGATAATATAGATTAATAAAAGTTTTGTGAAAATAGATTATCGTAGAACTATGCTTTTTGATAACGAAATTTTATCTTAGTAAAGCATATCATTTAAAATACCTGTAATTATTGCACAAATGATAAAATAAATCAAATTCAAAAACCACTTTTTTCTATATTGTGAAAGAAACAGATCCTTATGTATGAATGTGTAATAAATTGCATTCTTGTAAAGGGTAAAAATATGAAATGGAAAAAGCTTGTAATCAATAGCTTGAGGATACTTCTTGCGAAAATATGGTCTAAACTTAAACCATGATAAAAATATTCCTCTTCCAACAAAAAATAATGTTAAAATCAAGAAGATAATGTGTAAAATATTTAAAAATGCCATAGTATTAAGATATTAACTCTAAAATTTTATTTTCGATTACTTGTTCACTTACTTTTCCGTAACCAAAATCCATATTCATACTATTCATAATTGAATCCTCTTGACTTCTCCAATCCATTACTTTGTTTGCAGTAAAATAACATCCTGTTCCTGTAAGACAATTCTTTCCTAAATCCCATGTAAAATAAGTACTATCATATTTATATCCAATTTCTTTTCCATTAGCAGTTATAATATAGCCAAGACACTCTCGAATTTGTCTTAAAGAAGGAGGAAGCCCTGAGTCTAAGTACACCCAATCATTATCAACATCGAAATATCGTCCTAAACAATCTTTAACTTCAATGTAATCCTCATAGTTAGGTTTTGTAGAATCTAATTCACCATTACACCATTTTGGACATCCTTCATTGTCTAAATTTGGAGAATTAATTATTGGTCCCTGAGTAGTAAAAGAGTCTCCGCAATCATTTATGATAGTACAGGTATCACGATACTCATCTTGTAATAGCCCGCCGTTATTCGAGAATGCATGTCCAAACTCATGTGCAAAATATCCTACAACATCTTTATATTGCTGTTCAAATAGATTAGGTATAAGTGAATGAGTACTGTCATTTACATGCCAGGGTTTTATTGCATACTTTAAATATCCGGGATTAACAGGTATCCTTTGGTCAGAGACTATTAATGGAACATCTAATATAAATCTTCGGTTAATATCTGGTGCAAAATGATTAATTATTGCTTCAGTTTCTAAAGAAGAATCTTCTGGAAGAGTAATTGCAACAATTTCAAAATTATTTACATATTTTAGTATGGGGCTAATGTTAAACAATCCTTCTTGGCCGTTTAATCCCGTAGTAACTTTAGATATTTCTTCTATATCAGATAGATTAAAATATTTTGAATTATATGCTAACGTAATTTTATTTCCTGTGGCGGGCTTTATAATTTTAAATCCAGTTCCTTCAAAGTTTAGAGTAGTAATATTAAATTGATGCAAAATGCAATTATTATCTATAATTTGGACACTATAATTTCCAATCGGATTTAAAATTTGAATTGTTGCAACATACTTATTTTCCTTGGGATTAGCGAATTCAATTTCTTTTATTACCGTTTTATTCGGGTACTTCAAAAATCCTCTTAAACTTGACACAGGATAATCATATAATAATAACTCAATAGAATTATTACAAACTTGCCCCGCATAACAAAAAGTAAACTTTGGACTCAACTGAAAGTTTGAGTTATTTGGGCATCGTTCTTTACAAGCTCCCTCCGCACATCCACTTGGGCAATCATACCCATTATAAACCGCAGGATAAACGTCTCCACAATAATTCTCAACAACTCTATTTCCTGCACAATAATCCTTGAACTTATATGCACCATCTGGACTAACTCCAGTTACATCGCCTTTAATAAAATAAGAAGTCATATTATACCCATCGGAATCAACACAGTATGGTTTACATCTCCCATTTTCACATCCATACGGACAATTATAAAACTCATAACTCATTCTCCCATTTTCACAAAAATATTCAATCACATCTCCACTTGGTTCAATTCCGGCATCAACATCACCACTATCACAATAATCACTATATTCACTTCCATCATCTAAAGTTCCAGCATTGAAATAATCCCTTCCGCCATCACTATCATTACAAGTATCTGCAACACTCTTATTCAAATATCCAGAACCAGAAATAAGAGGAGAAAAACTAGGAACATTATTAAGACTTAAGAAAATTAACACTCCAAGAAGAACGACTAAACTAGAAACAATTATTAACTTGCTTTTCATCAACCCTTTTTTCATGAAATTCATATATCTATTAGGATTATAAATCTTTGTTCACCTTAACTCCCCAGTTTTTTAGGGTATAATTCTGCAATTTTCTTATTTATCGAA
>JBBSYD010000086.1:0-3641 GCA_038045425.1 Nanobdellota archaeon
TCGATAAATAAGAAAATTGCAGAATTATACCCTAAAAAACTGGGGAGTTAAGGTTTGAAATTAGTTAGGCAGGATTTAGATACGGAAGATATAAGTATTCTTGAGAGGGGAGTTCGTAAGGGAGTTTATAGAGATGCTAGTAGAAGAGTTATGTTTAGTTCTCCTTTGGATAAGTTAGATACTCCAATTTTATGGTATCATTTTTTACATACTCCTCTAGAACAAAGTGAATTGGATAAAGTTAGATATGAAATAGACATGAGAAGTAATTTGGCTGGAAGTTATTCTGCAAGAGAGTTAGAAGATTTGAAAGAGTCTGCTGAGAGAAGTTAATTTTGTTAGATTTGAAATGCGTATTATTTATATAGGGGAAGTTTTTTTAAAAATTATGTCTATGAATAGAGAAAAATTAAAAGAATATGCAAATGAAATGGTTAGAATAATAGAGGGAAATATTCCTACTGGAGCAGATTTACTTTCATTTGCTAATAGAAATTTGAAAGTTGAGGGATTGGATGGATTTGTTAGTGTGTCCACGAGAGTTATAAGAATGGAAGATAATTGTATTGGAGTTGTGTTTAATTATTATCCTGGTTCTGAATCTAAGGGTGCTAGTCCTTTGTCTTTTGATGTTCCTTTTTTTGGTAAATCTTCTAGAATTATTTTAGAATGTGATGAAATGATTGGAGGATATAATTTATATGTTAAAGATTGTGAAGGAAATTTTGTTCAGAATAAGGATTTTGAATATAGGGGAATGGATTCTGCATTGAGTCAAGTTTTGAGTGGGTTGTGATAAGAATTTTTTTATTTTAAAGAATTTTACAAAATTACGAAAAGTTCTCTAAAGGTGTATAATCTAACTGGAAAATAAATATCAATTTGATGTTTTGTAGTATCATATCATACAGCCCAGATATATAAGGAAGAGAGCATTTTTTATTATATGAAATTGTTTATGTTATTTTTAGTAATTATTTTAATGATTGAATTTGCCAGTGCTGCTCCATATTCAATTAACTTCGATGTTAGAAACACGGTTGGTTTTAATGACAGCACAATAAATGCAAATGATATTGTAGCATATATCCAAGCTAGAAATCCTACCTCTCTGATGCCTAATGAAGTAAATATGGGACAGAATTTTATAGATTATGGTATAAATAATAATGTTAATCCTGCATTCCTTATTGCTACCGCTAAACTAGAAGGACAATTTGGTACTGCGGGATGGACTGTCGCTCATCCTGAATGCCATAATACTTTTGGATATGGTGTCCCTAGTGGCAGTACTTCTCCAAATAGTATAAACTGCTTAAGTACATGGGGAGATATGATTTCTAGGGTTGCTTATAATATTGCTTACGGAGCTTATTATTATAAATCTGGAAAATATACTGTTGATCAAATAAGAACAGTTTATGCAGGTCAACCAAATTCGCAAAGCATTGCCGATATAATGAATGATATATATAATTTTGCACAAAGTAGGCATTCAACTTCCGCAAGCCAATCTAGTTTAAAACAAACAAATAATGTTTCTAGTTTAAAACAAACAAATAATAGTTCTTTATGTACTCCAAAAACATGTTTGCAATTGGAAAAAACATGTGGGGAATGGGATAATGGATGCCAGAAATCAATAAGTTGTGGACGTTGTTCTTGGTGGCAGAATTGCAATAATGGTAATTGTATAAATAGATTAGTCGGTTACGCAAAGTTGTTTTCCAGTTTACGAGTTACATCTATATTTTTTAAATAATTTTTAACGTCTTAAGTAATACTTTAATCTTTAGCTAACTCCACCAACTAATAAAAACATTGCTAAAAACTTCTTAATTATTTCTTTTAGACTTTTCTAATTGAATAAACAAGATTTAAAAACCAATGATATTAACTGATTTTAAGCTCGTATAGTTTAGTGGCAAAACACGTCCCTGTCGCGTCTTAAGGAAACTACGTTTCCTTCAAGTTCAACCTTCCTTAAGGGAGTTCAATCTCCTTTAAACGAGGATGCTGAAAGACGCAGTACGGATGAGTCCCGGGTCCGATTCCCGGTGCGGGCGTAACCCCTTCTTGTGATTTCTGCGGAACTTCAATTTTAACGCCCCGTCTGGGAATTTGGTTATTTAGTTGATGACGATAGATTTATAATTTGTTTAAGGATATGATTCATAAAGATGGTTGATATAAAAAAGTTAAAATCGAATATTTGGAAATTTTGTTTTCTAAGAATATTTCTAAGAAGCCTGGTATTTCCAGTATTAGTATTATACTTTCTGAAATCTGGTCTTTCTGCAACTCAAGTTGGCATGGTCTTTTCTATTGGTATTTTTTCTGCATTTTTACTGGAATTGCCTAGTGGGTATATATCTGATAAATTAGGGCATAAACGTGCAATTATTATTTGCTTTTTAATGAAAGCAGTTGCAATGCTCTGCTATCTTGGAGGTAGTTTCTGGTGGTTTGTTGTAGCAGAGGTTTTATTTATCGGGGGAGGCTCGCTCTGGTCTGGGACTGGAGAGGCTTTCTTTTATGAAACTCTAAAAGACCTAAATCGTCTCAAAAGATTTGAAAAATTATATGGACAATCCACATTTATCTCATTAATAATAGGCTCAGTATTATTGATATTAATTCCATTCATATATACCTATAATAATAATCTCATATTTTTCTTAAACTTTGTTTTGTTACTTATTCCTTTAATTGTTTCATTCACTCTTGAACAACCAACTTACATAAAGAAAGTATCTAAGATTGAAGGTTGGTGGGGCGTAGTTCATGAATGGAGAGATATTGGAAGATTCGTAATAAAACAAAAGAGATATAGGGCAATAATATTCTTTTATGCTTTCTGGCAGGCCTTCCAGGATGCAATAGATAATTTTAGTCAGATATTCTTTACATTTGTAAAAATTCCAGTGCAATTTTTCGGAGCAATATACTCTGCTAATAGAATTTTGTATGGTCTTGGTGGGCAAGTAGCTTATATTTTCAAGAGAACTTTGAATGTTCTACAACTTTTTGCTATGTTTAGTTTAGAATTGATACTATTCTTCTTCTTTGGGGCATTTGCTAATGCATATACTGGAGCATTAGTTTTCTTAGTTAGAAATTTCTTTGAAGGGGTTTCAGAGCCGATTAGTAGCGGGCAAGTAAATAAAGAAATCACTAAGGGCAATAGGATTACTCTTCTTTCGGTAGAACCTACTCTAGCTCGGTTGGTTCAGGGAGTTTTAGTTTTAATCATGGGAGTATTATTCGATACGTTTTCCGTTCCTCACGTTTTCATCATAATGGGCATTGCACTTATTTTTATATTATCTACATTATATTTTATGGCTACTCGTGCAATTTCTTCCAAAGAGAAATAGGTTTACTTGTCACGAACCATCCTATCCATTCTAAAGCATCCATTAAAGCTCCACAATCCTTTTTAATATCCACAACGCACCCATAATTATAACAAATAAACTCGGAAAAAACGAAAGCCCACGAAAATCGCACGATGGGGGCATCGTCGGTGCGGGCGTAACCCTTTTTGGCATTTTCAGTGGGTGGTGGCTTAAACAGGATGATAACAATAGGCTACATCCCAAATAGATTTTTGAATAGAAATCTAGATCATTAAATGCAAA
>JBBSYD010000087.1:0-9064 GCA_038045425.1 Nanobdellota archaeon
GAAATTTTGTTTGATAATTTTTTATTTTAAATTGAATTATTCAAACTTCTCCTAACGTTTTTTATTCCTAACATTAGCATTAGCATTCTAGTTGGGCTTAATCCGTATCCTCCGTGAGGCGGACAACCATATTTGAAAAATTCTAAATAAGTTTTAATTCCTTCCATTGGAACATTTTTTTCTTCTGCTTGTTTCTTAAGAATTTCATATCTATGTTCTCTTTGAGCTCCAGTGGTTATTTCCATTCCTTTCCAGAGTAGGTCATAGCTCTTTGAGCATCCTTTCTCTCTCATGTGATAAAATGGACGAACATCTATTGGCCAATCTTTTACGAAAACAAATTCATGTCCTTCTTTCTTTTTGAAGTGTTCACAGAGTAATTTTTCTCCTTCTGGGTCTAGGTCACCTATGCAAGTATGTTTGTATTCTTTCTTTAATAGTGCAAGAGCTTCTGCCATAGTTATTCTTGGGAATGGAATTTTTGGAACTACTATTTCCATGTCAAAATATTCTTTTATTTCTTTTGCATATTTTTCTTTAATTCTTTTGAGTATGTGAGCCATCCATTCTTCTTCTATTTTCATAATATCTTCATGAGACTTTATGTATGAGACTTCAATGTCTACTGAAGTGAATTCAGTGTCATGTCTAATTGTGTGAGATTTGTTTGCTCTAAATACTGGACCTATTTCAAAGACTCTCTCAAATCCTGCAGCCATTGCCATCTGTTTGTAGAATTGAGGAGATTGTGCAAGAGATGCCTTCTTTCCGAAGTATTCTAATTAAAATAGTTCTGCTCCTGATTCTGTAGCTCCTGCAACGAATTTAGGAGAATGTATTTGTAGGAATCCATTTGCTAACCAGTATTCTCTCATTGCAGCTTCCATATCAGTCCAGATTTTAAATATGAGAAGATTTTTTGGTTTCCTTAGGTCGAGCCATCTATAGTCTAACCTAATTGGTAAAGCAGGAGGTTCTCCTTTTTCTACTACTGAGATTGGTAACTCTGTATCTGCTTCAGAAAGTATTTCATATTTTTCAACTTGAATTTCTATTCCAGAAGGAGCTTGTTTTTCTGCTTTTACCAGTCCTTCAATTGCAATTACCGATTCCTTAGGTATTTTTGCTATTTTTTCAAATATTCCTTTCTTATCGGGAAGAGTAACTGTTTGGACTATTCCTGAATTATCTCTCAGAAGAATGAATTTAACTTTGCTTTGGTCTCTGATTTCGTGGATAAATCCTTCTATCAGTACTTTTTTGCCGATGTTCTCTTTCAAGCCGTTGATTTTTGTTCTTTCCATAGTTGTCTTTAGTAAATTAGATTTAAATAATCTGCTAAGAAGAAAAACAATGAAGGGATTTCTTAGCAATCCCAATTATTGTTATTATTAGAATTATCATTAATATCATTTCTCTGAGTGATGATTGCTTTCATAGGTTTATAAGTGATATGTGGTTTATAAATTTTGCTAATTTTATAGCATCCAAATCTTTTTATTCTCTCTTAATTACCTCTTCTTATGAATCCTGTTGAAAAGACATCTGGGCCGTGTGTTATCCTTGCGGGGGCGGGGACGGGAAAGACTTATACTATTGTTGAAAAGATTAAGCATCTTATTTTATCTGGGGCGCATAAACCAGAGAAACTGGTGTGCATTACTTTTTCTAATGAGGCAGCGGGGAATTTGTTGTCTAGGGTTAGGCATGCATTGGATTTGACTTCTGAACCAGTTATTATGACATTTCATGCTTTTGCGGCCGAGTTACTTAGGAAGTTCGGTGAAGTAATTGGGGTGAATAAGGAATTTATTATTCTTACTCCTGATGATGCTAAGGTATTATTACATAGGACTTTGAGAGTTTTACCTCAACAATGTCATAGATATGTTGCAACTATTTCTACTGCAAAGGATTTGGGAATAGGAATGATTGATTTGAAAAATCATTTGAATAAATTAATTGGTGGACGGGAATTTGCTGATATAAATAAGAGACATGAAGATTTGAATTTTGAATTGCAGAC
Organism: Nanobdellota archaeon; assembly: GCA_038045425.1. Taxonomy (GTDB): domain Archaea; phylum Nanobdellota; class Nanobdellia; order Pacearchaeales; family GW2011-AR1; genus SICV01. The sequence continues at coordinate 2,027 of JBBSYD010000087.1, forward strand.
ATTACATCTTAAATCTGGAAAAGAAAAGAAAAAATCAATTGTTAATGAGATTAAAGAGTTGAAGACTATTATAGACATAAAGAAATTTGTAGCTGTTTGGGATGCCTATGAGAAAATAAAGAATAAGCAAAATTATTTAGATTATTCCGATTTACAATGTAGAGGTTTAGAGTTGTTGCAGAAGAATCCTGAGATTGCATTAAATTACACTTATACTATTGTTGACGAGTTTCAAGATACTAATAAAGTTCAAATTGATTTTCTTAAAGCATTATGCCCTTCAGGGAATATTACTGTCGTGGGAGATACAAATCAATCAATTTATAGATTTAGGGGGGCGTATAAGGATAATTTACAATTGTTTAAACATTATTTTGGAGCTAAGAATGAAGATTGTTTTACTTTACAGAATTCATATAGAAGTCCGAATAAGGTTTTGAGAACTGCACATAAATTAATTTCTCATAATTATGAAAATAAGGAAGAATGTTTTGAAGTTTTTAATGTATATCAAATAGAAGGGGATAATATTGAAGTTTATGAAATGATTAATGCTAAAGAAGAATCAAGGAAGATTCTTGAGTTAGTTAATCAAGAAATTTCTAAAGGTAGAAGACCTGAAGATATTTGTGTAATGTTTAGAACTCATCAACAGGGTTTAATGATAAGAAGAGTTTTGGAGCAGGAGGGAATTCCTTTTTCTTCAGTTACTAAAACTTCTTTGTTAAAGCATCCAGTTATTAAAACTGCTTTAGATTATATTACAATTGCTCATTTTACTGAGAAGAAAAAGTCTGGAGGTGAGCAGGAATGGTGGGATTTAATTTACCAATTGGATTTTATTGAAGAGGATTTAATTAAAATTGGAAAGTTTATCAAAGAAATAATAGAAAAGAATTCTGAAGATAGTAAACTTAAGAAAAAAATGGAAGACGAAGGGGAGGGATTAGAAGATAAAGTTAATTTAAGTGACTTACTTTTTAATTCTCTTACTAGTTTACCTTTATCTGCTTCTGGAAGAATGGCTGCAAGATTGTTGATAGAAAGAATCGGGTTAATAATAAAAGAAATTGGAAAACCTGTGAAGGAGTTTTTGCCTGAAGTTTATAAGATTGCTGGGCTTATGCCTTCTGGGCAGGGGGCAGGAGATAAAGAGGTAGGGCTGAATTTGAATAAGTTAATCGAGCTTGCTAATTCTCATTCTTCTATGTATTCTCCAGACGTTTCTAGTTTTCTGCACTATATTGAAGTATTAAGTAATCTTGGAATTGAGGTTGATTCTGCGTCTTTGGAGACTTCAGGAGTTAGACTTATGACCTTGCATTCTACCAAGGGACTTGAATATCCTGTCATCATTTTAACAAATATGGCTCAGAAAAGATTTCCTTTAGAGAGATACACTCAAAATTCTTTATTGCCAAGTGAATTGTTGCCTGAATTGGGGCATATTAATGGGATGGGTAAAGAAGAGAAAGAAGATTATATTTCAGGATATGAGAAACATCATCAGTTGCTCGAGGAAAGGAGATTATGTTATGTTGCATTTACGAGGGCGAGAGAAAAATTGATAATTACCTATGCTTTAGAATACGGGGGGAAAAAGTTTTCTCCTTCTTCTTTTCTTACTGAGTTGAATTATTTGTCAAATCCTGATTTAATATTCTTTAAAGATTCACAGGAATTAGCGAAAGAAGCTGAACAGACTATTAACTTGAGCAAGAGATTTTCTAATATTCTTCAGTCCAATAATTTTGAAGAATTATTAATTTCTGCAGTGAAGGCAGCTGAAAAATCAGATGTGCGAAAAAATGCAGATGGAAAATTGTTTTCAGTATCTGCATTGAATCTTTTTATGGATTGTCAAAAGCATTACGAATACAAGTACGTCTATAATATGCCTGATAAGAAGAGTGTTTCTTGGGAAGCGATAAGATTAGGAAACTTTGTTCATCTTATTTTAGAAAAGGGAGTGAAAGAAAAATTTAGTAGTTTGAAACAGTATAATGATTGTGCTAGGGAATTACATCATAAGGAAGATTGGGCTTCTGTGGATTTGGATGATTCGTTAAGAATGATTGCAGTATTTTTCGAGAGGAATAAGGATAAATATAATGATAAGTCTTTGATTGAACAAGAGTTAAAGATTAAACTTGGAGAATATAAGTTTGTAGGATTTGCAGATAGGATTGATTTTTCTGAAACTGGACTTGAAATTATTGATTATAAAACTGGAAAGACGGTTATTACTCCTAGGCATAGAAATTGGCAGCTCGGTCTTTATGCTTTGTCTGCACAGAAGAATTATGGGCGAGTTAAGGGAATGACTTTAGATATGCTTAAGCAGGAAAAGCCATTGGAATTTGCGCTGGATGAAAAAGGAAATGCTGTAAGTGTTAATTCAAATGTTAGTTTTAACATTTATGAAGTTGAGAATGAACTTATTGATACCGCGAGCAAGATTGCTAAGGCGTATGAAACTGGATTTAAGGCTTGTGAGCCAGAAAAGAATTGTGAGTTCTGTAATGAATACGTGTACGGAATATAATCAGAAGAAAGATTTATAAACTATAGTCTATAGTCTATAGGATGGAGAATACACTAACTACTATCCAAGTTAACGGACAGGTTTTGTCTTTGTTGAAAAAATTAAAGCAAGAGTATGGAGTTAATTCTTATGGGGAGGCGATAGTAATCGCAGTTAATAAAAATAAGAAAAAAAAGTCTATGGCAGGGGTTTTTGGTAAGTTATTATCAAAAAAAGAGAAGGAGGAAATTTTAAGAGATGACAGAAGAGAATGGGAACGATTCTAAACTTTTAGATTCTTCAATTTGGTTGGGATATTTTTTAGAGGGGGATTTTTCAGAAATCGTAGAAGGAGATAGTGTGCTATATTTATCTGTGCTTTCTTTATTTGAAGTTCAAAGAAAACTTTATAAAAGTAGTTTAAACAAAGAAGATATTGAAAAAGGGGTTCAATTTATGAAAGAAAAAAGTATACTTTTAGAAGTTAGTGAAGAAATTGTTAATGTTGCTTTAAAAGTCGCTAATGAAAAAAATGTGCCTTCTATGGATTCAATTATTTATTCTACTGGTGTAGTAAATAGTATTAAAGTTTATACAAAAGATAATGATTTTAGAGGATTGCCGAATGCAGTTGTTTTAAGTGTTTGATAAATTCATTATTATTTAGATAATATTTTATTGGATTTAATTAATTATTTTAATCTTAAATCTTGAGGATTTATTTCTAATTGTGAAAAAACTTTAACTATTGGACTATCGGATTCATATTTCATAGTACCATGAGCAATTAATAAGTTAGCTAATTCATCTCTGTGATGAACAATTAATCCTCCTTCATTTTTACATAAATATAAAATATTTCTAGCTTCGGATATTTCTGCGCAACATTCTTTTAAATTGCAATTTTTTATGCTGTAAGGTGAATTTTTATTTTCAGTTCTATCTCCTATTGCAATTTTCCAAGATAGATCATCTAACTTCACTTTCAAAAATCTTGCACCAATTCTTGCTTTTTCTTCATCTAAATAGAAGTCTCCTTCTTGAATTTGTGTGCATGTTAGCATTATATCTTGACCCCTTCTTACACTTGCAAATAAAGCAGTATCATAGCTAACGACTTTTCCAACAAGATTCTCTTTTCCTTCTATATTTCCAGCTATAACTTTAATTCCATAACCAATAATCGGTGTGGTAACAACTTTACCCTCTATACCGCATCTATCTGGTATGTGAATTACTTGTCCTATTTTCAGTCTTGAAGGATCTAGTTCTATAATTATTTTTTCACGTTCGATCATCTGGTTATCCTTATAAAGTTACTTTTAAATTTTTCTTTTTATCAAATTAAGTTTATTATTAATCTTCTTCGAATTGAAAGTATGGAAATTCTTTATACCGATTAGGAGTTCGATTAATATATTTATCTCTTGGAGGGGTGGATTTCATTGCTAAATTAAAAAGATAATTAAATGCTTCTCCGTCGTCCATAGAGTGTCTTTTGTTATTTTCTTGTTCATGTGGGATGTCTAGAGTTTCCATTATTCTTTCTTTTACATTATTAAAATCCGAGGGAGGAATTTCTGCAAGATAAAGAAAACGTTCTATTCCTCTTCCTGTTTCAAGTAATCTATTTTCTGGAAATATTTCTAATCCAAATAAACCTTCTTCTCCCGTGCACACTAATTCACTGTTGTCTGATTCATGGGAGATTTTTGGTATAAGAAAATATGAATTTGGTTCTGATAATTGAATGGGGCACATTATTAGAGGAAGATCTTTTCTGTTAGTTCTGGTTATGCTCATTCTTATGTCTCTATTGCCATATTCTACTTTACATCCTCGAATTACTCCAAATACTTGAGTTTGTCCGTTGAAGCTTATTGAAATGTTTCTTGAGTGGGGAGTTCTCTTTACTCTTAAATTTTGAAATCTGTTTGCATGCATAAAAAGAATTTCGCTGTCATCATCGCTTATTACTTCCGACGTTAAAATCATTCCTTGTGCTATATACCGAGCGTCTTTTTTTGGCAACCATTTGTAGCCCATAAATATCAACAAATAAGTGCATTTTTAAGTATTTATCTGATTTATGGGAGAGGAGTAAGCTTTAAAAACCGATTTTAGCTGATTAAATTATGTTTTATTTAGTTAATGTTGAGGATCATGTTAGGGTGGAACCTAAGCACTTTGGTTTGTCTACTAACGAAGCGGTAGAAGCACAGTTGAATGAAAGTTACGTCAATAAAGTTATGAAAGAGATTGGTTTTATCATTTCTGTTGTTTCTGTTGATTTAGTTATTGATGGAGTAATTATTCCAGGAGATGGGGCAGCATATTATAGATCTAATTTTAAATTGTTAGTTTGGAAGCCAGAGTTGCATGAAATGGTTTATGGAACAATTGCAGAAATTACTAATTTTGGAGCATTTATTCAAATGGGTCCTGCTCAGGGAATGATACATATTTCTCAGACTATGGAAGATTATGTTTCTTTAAATAAGACTGGAACTTTGTCTGGAAAAGTTTCAAAGAGAAGTTTGGCTAAAGATGATGAATGTATTGCAAGAATTGTTGCTATAAGCTTTAAGTCTGGAGAGCCAAAGATTGGATTAACAATGAGACAACCGGGACTTGGAAAGATTGAATGGATTGACGCTGAAAAGAAAAAGAAAGAAGCGGATGTAAAGAAAGCGATGAAAGCTGAAAAATCTGAAAAGAAGGGAGGAAAGAAGTAAATGGCTGAAAAAGTAAAAGTTTGTAGACAGTGTAAGAAGATAATTGAGAGCGGAAATAAGTGTACTGATTGTGGGAGTGAAGAGGTTACTGATTCTTTCAAGGGAAAGATTTTAGTAATTCATCCAGATAAGTCTACTTTGGCACAGAATTTAAAAGTAAATAAAAAGGGAATGTATGCCCTTAAGTTAGGATAACATGAAAATATTAAATGATAATAAAAATAAATTGATGAAGAGAAGAGAAGTTAGTTTCTTAGTTCATGAAACAAAGAATCCAGGATTTGCTATTTCTGCTAAAGTTGCAGAGCATTTTAAAGCTGATGCTGGGCTTGTTGTTGTGAAGAATATTAAATCTGGATTTGGAAAGTCTGAATTTTTAGTTGATGCATTTATTTATGATACTCTTGAAGCTAAGGCAATTGAGCCAAAGCCAAAGGTAAAGAAAGTTGCTGGAGGAGCTAATTAAGATGTCAGAGAGAGAAGGCGGAACAAAGTTAGACAAGCAAGGAAAGAAAGCACATAAGAATCATCCCGTTAGTTACAAGTATACTCAATATTCTGATGGAAAGAAGAAAGGAAAAGAATGTATTAAGTGCGGAGCAGGAATATTTTTAGCACAACATAAGGATAGAATGAGTTGTGGAAAGTGTGGATTTACTGAATTTGCTGGAAAGAAATAAATCTATTTTATATTACATATATTCTTTTAAATGAATAGTTTATTTTAATTTTATGAAAAGAATTATTCATTTTCCTGAAGATAAGACTTATACTTATATTTCTGTTGATTCTGGAAAATTTATTGATAGATTAACTAATAAAGACAGGATTGCATTTAGAGATTTGGTAAACGGACTTGTTTCTGACGGAGAAAATTCTAGGTTTAGAATTTATGCAGGAAGTGATTTTATAACTTTGAATGGAAATGAATCGGAACATAGGTATGATTTGATAACTTTTTATGCTTTAGGAACAGATGATAATGTTCAGAGATATTTACAAAATTTGAAAAATGTTGCATTTATTCCTTCATATTCTAAGGGAATGAAATCCTTTGAGATTGAGAATTTATTGGATGGACATAGGGCTACGGGAGATTCTCTTGTAGATGAAGTGCCTGTTGAAGGATTATTGGCTGTAGTAAGATTTTTGCCTAGGAATAGATTTTTAGAGACGATTAATCCGTTAGGTAGAGATTATTCTCAATTTAGAGTTGGATTTTCTACACCTGAGTTGTTTCAAAAAGAAATAGTGTGAAAGACATAAAGAATTGAGCAAAATAGTTTGTCTTTTCCAGGATAGTTAACGACTATCTATTCAATTATATACATCCTGGGCTATAATCTAATAATAATCTTTATAATTGTGTAAATATAGTTTATCTTATGGATTTTGATTTGTTAAAACAAAAGGGGAAAAGATTATTATCTGATGGTTGTGCTTTGGGAGATACTAGTGGAAGAACAAAAAATCTTGAAGAAAAAAGTGTATTTGCCATTACTTCTAAGAATTTCGAGTTTACTATTTTAATGATTGCTTCAGAAAAACAGAAGGTTTATAAAAAATTAAGTAAAAAATATAATGAGAATAGAGCAAAAACATTAATTCATGCTACCAAAATATTTTTTGCAATAAAAAGTTATCTGAATACTTGTCCTGCATTTTATATCTGTTCAGATGGGTTTGATCCAGGATTAGTTAAGTATTATCTAAAGCAACTATTACAGAGAAGTTTGAATAATTCAATTTAAAATAAAAAATTATCAAACAAAATTTCAA
>JBBSYD010000088.1:0-7951 GCA_038045425.1 Nanobdellota archaeon
ACTTTGATATTTTCTAGAAACAAACAAAAACCTTCGACTCTTGTCACGAACTAATCCGTCTATCTTGTTGCATGCAATAACTCTCGACTCTCTTTATAACGATGCCCCGTCTGAGAGTAATAAGTAAATAAGTACTATAATAATACTGAAAAAATACACTCCTTAAATATACCAAAATGGGTTTAATCACGGTCGGGGCATTAACTTGTAGACTGAGATAATATTTTATTAATCTTATTCGGATTGTAGCGGGATGTTTGCGTTTCTAATCTTGATGAATTTATAATGTGCTGATTTTGTTTCAGTTTTGCATTTTGGGCAAAGAGATTTGAGTGTGTAGGTGTTACATTTTGAACATTTATTTAGTTTCATTTTATTTTAACCAACCTAGTTTTTCATAATATTTTATTTCTGGGAAGAGGTCTTTATATTTTTTTAGTTCTTCTTTGGAAATCCAGATAGCTTCTGAATGGTCTTTAGGATTGATTGTAACTTTATTTGTGTTGGCTTCTATCAGAAATGGAATTATTATCCATCTTGCTTCTTTGTCTTGAATTGTGAGAGGATTGGCAGATTTTATTAACTTTCCTTCTAGTTTTATTTCTTCTTTCATTTCTCTTAGAATTATTTGTTCTGTTGTTTCTTTTGTGTCGACAAAGCCAGAAATAAATTCCCATTTATTCGGGGCATTCTTTTTTGTTGAAGCTCTTTTTGCTAGAAGATATTTACTTTTATGTTTTATTACGGCTTGAGTTATTACAAAGGTTTGCATTTTAATAATTAAATCTCCTTTCATATTCTTTGTGGCTAAAAAACCATTCTAATATGATGCTGACTATGGCAACACCTTCTCCAGTTAGAGTATAAATGAGTCTCCATGCACGAGGTAAATCATATTTCCAAAGGTTATGTGCTCCATATTTTTTAATATATTCATTGGGGATTTGTTTCTTTGGAATTTGAATTCCACAAAATGCATTTTTTTCAATATTATTCATTGCTTGATTTATAAGTTTAAACATTTCTCTTTCTTGTTCATCTCCTTGCTCTAGCTTATAAAATGAATCTTGTATGTCTCTATTAAAAAATTTTACTATTGACTCTCTTTCCATTTTCTTCTACCTAAATCTACTCTTTTAAGATACTCTCTTGTTTTTTCAGGATAATATATCCAACCAAGTTTTCCTTCTGCGTCTATTGAGATTTTTCCAGAATATAGTAAGTAATCTATGATAACACAAAATGTTTGATACATCATTTTTTTTGGAAGAGCTTCCCAGAGATTTCTTTTTTTAAATTCTCCGTCATTTTCTTGTATAAACTTTTCTACCATTAGAACGGTGTCCAATCTGGGGAATCTTAATATGTTACTTATTGTTTGTTCTTGTTGCATGTTATATCAACTGATATAACACTATTTAAGCTTTTTGTTTTATGGTTTTATTTGAAAGAGCATTTTCTTAGATTTTGCTTTTGCTTCTAGGGCTTTTAGAATGCCTTGAAGACTGATATTGGCTTCTTTGAAGTCTTTGCCTTTTGTTTCAACTGAAAACTGAGAGGAACCAAGATATTTTATTTCTGAATTTTTTGTTTCTTTTTCTGATAAAAGAGATTTTATATCTTCTAGCCCATTTGAAGAAGTTGTTTTTACAATTATTATTCCTTTTGAGGTCTTTTCGGTTTCTTCTTTCTCTTTTAATAATTTGGCGAATCTTTCTATATCTGCTTTTTTGAGATATTTATCCATTAACTCTGGATTTGCTTTTATTTCATCAAAGAAATCGCCTAGGTCATGTTCTTCTTTTATTGTTTTTATTACTTCTGCTGAATTTGAAATGGTTCCTTTTAGAAGTCCGATAAGAACTTTTTCTTTTTTATCTTTTTCAATTAATTCTTCTCTTTCTTTTCCAGTAACTCTTCTTAAACTTAGTTCAAGATGATCTGGATAGACTTTTAGCACCTTACAAATTATTCTTTTATTTTGAACAACATATTCTCTTAGATTTCTTATTCTTCCTGCTGCAATTTCAGACATTACTATTGATCCTTTTCCGAAATCTTCTATTTTTACTAAAACTGCAGTACTTTCTATGTTAGTGACTGTACAGAAAAGAATGTCTCCTTCTTTGAATTCTTTTAACGCCATACTATTTTCTCCACTCTAGCCATTATTTTCGCTTTTCCTCCGCGATTTTTGGTTAGAAGATTGTTACAGGCAATGCATTTAACTTGAGTCGCAGCTTTTCCAAATATAACTTGCGCCTTTTTACATCTTGGGCATATCACTTTGATGAACGTTCCGCCTTTCATAGTAGTATAATTGCTTATTTTGAGGGTGTTTTAAACTTTTATATTGTAACTTTTAGCTCTAATACTCTTTTTAGTTCCTGTATGAACACTTCTTCTTTATCCTTTGAAATCATGCATCCTGCTGCGTTGGGATGGCCTCCAACTTCTCCTCCTAGAGTAACAACTACTTGGTTTAGAACATCTCGGACATTGCGCCCTTCTCTTCCAGCTAATCTTGCAGATACTTTTATTTTATCTTGGCTATATGCAAGACCGATTAGTATTGTTCCTGCAGTATAAACTGGGGAATGAGAAATTATTGAAGTGACTGTTCCGATTATTGTATCTTTTATATTGTCTTTTGCATTAATAATTGCATATTGATCTCCAGATATCTTTTCTGTGGATTCTACGTATCTTAAAGCATTGATTAGATGTTGTTTGTAATTTATGTAAAGTTTTTCGGCTTCTTCTTTACATACTCTATTTCCTAGACAGAGTCCAAGAGCAGTTAAAGGAGAATCCATTCTACTGCAGGCATTGATTAATGCTGAGATTTCTCTAGCATCTTCTTGCTTGTTGAAGAATTTTATGATATATAGATTGCCAATTATATTTTCATTGGGCTGATTCATACAACGAAGCATTACAGCAGTTATTAGTGAACTCATTTCGTCTTCTGTTAATTCCATTAGAGATTTGTATTTTCCATTTAATTTTGGAATGTTTGCTTCTTTTAGAATTTCTATTGCTCCTTTGAATGATCCTGAAATTCCTGGAATATATGGATTTGAAGAATATTCTAATGCTTTTTCTAGTGAACGAGTTGCAGGATAAATTAGCAATCCTTTTCTAATGGGAGATTCTGCGTCTTTTAGAATTTCATCATTATACTTGCTTAAATTTTTTTCAAGCATATCTCCCACCATTCCTATTACTGCGAGTGAAGCCAAATCTCGGTTGTTCTTTGAAATGGATTTGGCGAATAAATAGCAAACTCCTGCTCCTGAGATTGGTTCTTCTCTATTTTTTGTAGGATTTACCATGGTTACATTAGAGGGAATTTCTTGGATTATCTCGTGGTGATCAAATATGAACACTTCAGTTTTCTTTTCTTTTAGATAATTTAGGGAGTTTGATGCAAGATCAACAAAGATTAATATGTGATCTTCTGGAAGGTTTTTTATTATCTCTTCTTCTAGACTTTTTACAGGCATTAGGGAGAATCTTTTATTCCATCTTTCCAATGCTCTAGCTATTATGGCTGCAGAAGTTATTCCGTCTGTATCAAAATGACTAATAACTTTTATTGGTTTAGTTGATGGTAATTCTGATAATCTTTTTATTGCTAATGAAATGTCTTCGTGTAACATATTTTCCTCTTTTACTAGATTGAAATTAGATTTTGTTGGTTTTTAAGGTTAATTGCTTTTTCAGTATAACATGAATATTATTCTCTTCTATTGTTCGCTTTTGTGATGGTTTTGATAATATTATTATCCGATATTTGACTTTGAAGAGATGTATTAAATAGAAAATTAGAATCTTACAAAATTGTTAATTTATTGAGACAATTTTCTAATTATCCATTGCTTTTTTGCTAGAGAACGCTTTGCGCAAAGGTCATGTTTCTTATTTTTAATATGTTCGTTTAGTTTTTTCATTCTTGCTTCTAGAATTATTTTTTCAGTTATGGGTGAAAGATTGTGTGATGTTATTATATGACTTATTCTTTTTCCAATTAATTTTGCTCTTGGAATTCCATGATTATCTCTCAGTGCCATTCCTATTTGAGCAGGGGTTTTTCCTTCTTTATGTAATTCGATAACTAATTTTTCTAGTTCTGCAGGTTTTATTTTAACCCAGTCTATTTTTTGTTCTTTATTTGTTTTTTGTTCGTCTGACATAATTTGGCTTAGAAATGAGGTATTAAAAAGCTTATGGTTTTGGAAATATTGAATATTTTTTGACAGGAGAATTAATTATTCGTACATAACGTATAAACGGTTAAATATAATTAAAGTTATTATCTAATATCTGACTTAATCTATTTTAATGTGCTGAAGAGATTTTAATGAGTAATAAGCATTAATAAACTGGAATTTGTATTGAGTTGTTTTCTAAGGCACATCGTACTTTTGATGTCTAAACTTTTGTATTGGAAAGGTTTTTAAAGCAAAATATTAACAGAAATCTATAGTTAAGACCTAGAACCTTACTGGTCGGTTAATCTAGATAGCTTAAAATTTTGACCTTAATACAAATACAATGAAACAACAAAAATTGAAAATTTTTGAGCTTCACAGCTCGCTGGAAAGCTCACTATGAAGTTACCTAAGGAAGTTAAAAGATATTGTCCATACTGTAGAAAGCATACTGAGCAGACAGTTACTGCGGCAAAGCAGAAAGCTAGATCGGCTACTCATCCAATGTCTAGATGGGGAAATTCTAGAACTAAGTTAAGATCTTATAGAAGTGGATTCGGTAATCTTGGTAGATTTTCTAAGAAAGGAGTAAAGGATAGAAAGATGAAGGCGAAAATTACTAAGAGAATTGGTATTCTTTTTGTATGTAAAGTATGTAAAAAAGGAAAGAATAATAAATACTCGAGAAGAGTTTCAAGAATCGTAATAGGAGAAAAAGTAGCAAAGTAAAATGGCACAACAAAATACAAGAAAAAAAGTAATGAATCAGTTTTTTGAAGTTAAGGCACCATTAACAAGTGCTAAGATTTCATTATATGGTGCTTCAATGCAAGCAATTGCTGGTAGAAGGGTTAGAATTGATTTATCTAGAAATTTGAGAGGAAAGAATCTTGAGTTATGTATGAAAGTTAAGATTGAAGGAGAGGGATTAGTTGCTGAACCTTTTGCTTTGAATTTGTTTAGTTCTTATATTAGGAGAATGATGAGAAGTGGAAGTGATTATGTTGAAGATTCATTTAAGGCAAGTTGCAAGGATGAAGATTATGTTGTTAAACCATTTTTCTTAACTAGAAAGAAAGTTTCAAGAGCAATAAGGGCAGCAATTAGGGATGGAGCAAGAGATTATTTGACTGCTTATATGACTTCAAGAACAGGAATTGAATTGTTTTCAGATATTATTTCTGGAAAGATTCAGAGAGAATTGTCATTGAAGTTGAAGAAGGTTTATCCTCTTGCATTTTGTGATATTAGAATTTTTGAAAGAGTGGAAAGTAAAAAGTAGTTCTCAGTAGATTTTTGAATTTTTGAGGAGGTACAAAAGTTTAAATAGATGTATTCCAATAGAATACATATGGATGTTAATAACATACAATTTACAAGAATAGAAATAAGGATAGCAAAGTTCATGTTTAAGCATTTTAAAGAAAGATATAATTCTAGACAACTTGCTAATGTTTTGGATATAAATCATGCTCATGCTAATAAGTTATGTAATTCTCTTAATGAGAAGGGAATATTGTTTAGAGAAGAAATAGGAAATTCGGTTTATTTTTCTTATAATTATGATAATGCTATGGCTGTAAAATTTGCTAATTATCTTTTTAGCTTGGAAGAGAGAGGTTTTCCGAAATGGTTAGCTGTTGTTATGCATGGTCTTGAAAAATTTAAACCTTTTATTAAGATGGGCTTGGTTTTTGGTTCTTCAGTCCAACATAAAGATTTTAATGATATTGATGTGTTGTTGATGTATGATAAATCAAAGACACACGACATTGAGAGAATAAAGAATGAAATAAGAAAATCTCATTTAATTGAAAAACCCATACGATATCTAGAAATAACTGAAAAGGATATAGTTTTGAACAAAGAGGATAAGATATTTTATAATATTCTTTCTAATAACTTAGTATTTTATAATTCAGATAAATATTTGGAGGTGATTGCAAATTGTCTCAAGTGAGCAAACATCTTGAATGGTGTTTTAAAGATAAGAATCGGTTGACGACTTCGAAGATAGATATAGACTTAGCAAGAAAGCATTTGAGTAAATCTGAGTATAATTTTAATATTTTGCAAACACTTGAAGAGCTTAAAATTTATGATTGGGCTTTGAATGTTGGATTTTATTCTATCTATCATTGCTTTTTAGCTATTTTGGCAAAATATGGTTATGAATCAAAAAATCAATCATGCACTATAAGCGTTTTGCTTAACTTGATTGATGAAAATAAACTCAATTTTGAAAGAGATTTGATTTCGCAGTTTGACAGTTTGGACAATGAGAAAGATTTGATAAATCCATCTATTCGAGAGAGCAGAGAGGTTTCTACTTACGGGGTTAGGACTAGTGTGGATTTAAATCAACTTGAAAGAATTAAGGAATTGGTAGTAAAAATACAAAGAGAGACAGTGAGAGTTTTGCATGAGTAGTTTGTTATATATTCTTTGAATTGAAGACTAGTACTCGAGTATAGCAAACCTTTAATATACATTATTCTATCGTTTTTTATGGAAGATATGCAAAGATGTGCAAAGTGTGATGGAAGTGGTAGAGTTGTTGGGAAAGATGGAACTATTGGGCCTTGTTTTGAATGTTTACTTGCTGGAAGAATGGATCAACATAGTAAAAATCCCAAGGATTCTGGTGTGAAGGTTTAAGTCCATTTTTAGAAAGTTTTAAAATTGAGGATTTATGTTTTATAATATGAAAAAGATAATTTTCTTTGATGCTGATGGAACTCTATGGTATCCCTCGGAAACAAAATATACTAAACATCCTGTTTGGGTGTATCGAAAATATTCTAATCCTCATGAGGCAAGGAGACAGATGGTATTGATTCCGGGAGTTATTCAAACACTAAGAATACTAAAGAAAAAAGGAGTGAAACTTATTGTTTTGTCTACAAATCCTCGAGAACCGAATGAGGCTAATGCAATTATGCAAGATTCTGTAAAACATTTCAAGATTAAAGATTTCTTTGATGAAGTTCATGCAACAAGGGAGTATCTTGAATCCAAAGGAGAATTTATATTAAAAATAATAAATAAATATGGATTTACAAAAAAAGAGGCTTTAATGGTGGGAGATAGTTATGAATGGGATTATAATTCTGCAAGGAGTGTTGGTGTGGACGCTCTTTTGATAGAACATAATTATGAAAAAGCTCATCCAAATACTAATAAAGTAAAAAGAAGAATTAATAAGTTGAGTGATGTTTTGAAGTTTATATAGTATAAATCGTTTTTTATTCAAAAATTTTTTAATATTATTAGAAAATAATATTGATTTTTTGATATAACTTTTTTAATATGTCTTGTTTATTTTAGTGTAACTATATAATAGTAAACTTTAAATAGGCGTTCTTATAAAAAGAGTTATGAGAGAAAATAAAATAAGTTCGTTAGAAGTTAGGCAAACAGAAGAATCTATGCATAAGATGCTGGAATCAAAAGCTAGGGAAATTAAAAGAAAAGCTCTAGGTTTCTGCGGGAAAATATCTTTCAAAACAGAGGCAGGTTTTGCAAGGATACTTCAATCAACTGGAATTTGTAGGTCTGTTGAGGAGGCGGTAAGAGAAGTTCGATATTTGCCGGATATTCTGAAAATAAGTTACGGAACGGCTCATAGAGCTATTGGACCAGATTATCTTCAGATAATGAGGCTAAAAAATCCTCTTTTCGACTGCGATTCACAATATAAATTTCAATTGATAAAGTCTCAAAGAATCGGAATTGAT
>JBBSYD010000089.1:0-15097 GCA_038045425.1 Nanobdellota archaeon
AGCAATTATTCTCTTAATTTAGACTAGATTTAGGCTATTTTTGCAAACTTCTCTAGACCAATTTGTAAGCGAAGAGCATGATTTTATGAAAAGAAGTCAAACAAGACTAAGAAACGAATTTAAACAAAGACCAATTATGACTGCAACCTTTGATGAAATATTAAAAATAGGACCCTCCTTCTCTGTTTCTGAGAGTAATCGAAAAGGTGGATATTATGAGTTTAAAGATAATCTAATAAGATTCTATGGCTCATCTCGCGATTATGGTGCTGTTCCTCAAGAAGTGTTGAGAGAGTTTGAATCACCTGCAAGAGAATATTGCGCAAAGAATGGATTTGAACTACAAAAATTGTTAATTGATTAATTTTCTATGCCTTAGGAGGGAAGATTGGACAAAGCTAGAATAAATTATGATTATTATATATTACTATTTTGATTAAGCACAAATACCTAACTGATAAAATAAGTTTTATTGCGATAGTTCAGATTCTGCTTTTTGTGCTTTAGCTTCTTGTTTCTTTGCAAGCCAGTTTAGTGTGCTGGCGAAGCTTTCGTCTACGAGGCGAAGATATTGAATGCTTCTCCAGTCTTTTCCTATTAATGTTGCAGCTTGTTTTTCTATTTCAATAGGATTTCCTAAAATAATATGACCTTGCGCAGAGGCATCGATTATAGATAAATCAGGCATTTTGCATCTTAGAATATCATGAATTGCATATTTTGGATGAACCTTTTTCAATTTTGATTTTCCTGGAGAAAACCAATTAGAATAGAACTTAGCTGGAAATGCTCCAATCATATTTGATAATCCTCCGAGCATTTCTAATTCTTTATCTTCAGAGAGTTTTGGAAGAGAAATTAAAAAGCTATTCTTTAGAATTTGAGGATACATTAATGGTTGGAACTTAAGGAAATTATCATCCATTATTTCTTCTGTGTCTGCAGTGTTTAAGTCTATTAAACTTACAGAGTATTGTTCAACTAATCTTTTGTAACCTAATTTATCAAATAATTCCATCGTGTCTTCTCCGTCTGCTCCCTCTGCAATGAAGATTTGAGCCTCTGGGCTTTTATGATCTAGGCAGAATCTTAATACTTGTTCAACAAATGCAGGGGAGGTAGATTTTTCTGCTGATTCTCTTAGAAATGGCTTTAAAACTATTACTGGATGCTTTGCTATCTCATTTTCGAACTTGGTAATCTTAAGAATGTTCGAAACTGAATCTTTGTATGACTTGAATTTGATTGAAACCCCTTTTACCATAAATTGCAGAACTGGTTTGGGCTTATAAAGATTATTGTAATTCTTACTATATGATTGAAGATTATGTATATATTGCTATTTTGACAACCCTTAGGTAATTATCTTGTATTTAACATTGATTTTATTATTGCTGAAGCCATGCTCAATCCTTTCCTGCTCCCTAAAATCCTGAGCATTAGATATTAGCAAAAGAATATTACTTATAATGTAAAAAATAAAATTTAATATGGTTTTATCTTAGCAATTTCTCGTTCTAGGTATTTTAAAATAATAAGAAGTTCTATATGATAAGAGATATTATTAAAAAATAGATTTATTTTTTAGTTAATGAGAAACAGACGATACTTCAAAAGCATGGAAGCTCCCGCCGTCCCCGTTGCCAGCCAAGTCCAACCTATCGCCGCTCTGGCCGAGCAACGAAACCCATTGTTCTGTAGAGGTAATTTCGCTCATTCTTTTTTCTAACCGATTATAAGTAATTAAACCATTATTTCTTGCTGTTCTTGCGAATATTTCTGCTCCTTCGGGAGTTAAATGAGCATGAGCAATTCCGTCTTGTTCAAATGACTTTCCCTCATATGTAGATGATGGAACAAATTGAGCATTTCCATTTGAAGAAACATAAATTCCAAGCTCATTCTGCGTCCAGCCAGAGGATAAATCTGGAACTTGCATTGCAGTATTAAATCCGATTCCTTGTAAATCTTTTTCTACAAGAATTCCCGATAAAGATTTATCTAATGTAAAACTGTTTGTGGGAATTAGCAAAACTCTATTTGGAGTTCTTGCCCAAGAATTTATAAAATTACTTCTTACTGATTGCCATTGGGGAGTTTTTTGAGTGTATGCTCCTTCTGCTAAAAGTGCTAAGTCTAATCCTTCTGCTGGAACTAATTCTTTATCTTGAGCTATTGATTTGTAACAATCGCTATGAGTTCCAGAAACTGGCGGAAATGCAAACCTTACTTCTCGGTTTCCAGATTGAGCTACGAGCCATCCTCTTGATGGTGCAACTTCAGAATATGCTCTTATATTATCCATGGTTTTTGATAGAATGTGGGCTTTTTAAACTTTACTTTTTGTTACTCCTTTAGAATTAATAATTATTTTGTTCCGTCTTCTCTTCTGTCGACTTCGTTATTGATTACAGCGATGGTGTGAGATGCAAAATAAGTTCTTTTTCCAATTGAGATGGGTGTGCATAAGTCCTTAAGACGTTTGTATTCTTTTCCTGGAAGCCCGCGATGGTCTCCTATAATGAATATAGGATTTTCGTCCATTTTTACGCTTCTTATGTCTTCTCCATCTGGGTCCATTACAAATATTTGTCTTCCTTGAGAATGAAGTTCTTTAATTATTTCTAAAAAGCCTTTCTTTTCTATCCAATATCCTGGATAGATTTCTCTTTTCTCTCCTTCTTTATATTTGTATAACATCCTTTTTATTACTCCGGAGATATTTTTCTTGCTAAGATAAATCTTATCAACTCCTGTTTCCCCTTCTAAAATTGGTTTTAATTCTAGGTGTTTTGGAGGGTCGGGCATTCCCGTAAAAATTAAATGTAATTTTACGTCTTCTCTCATTTTGTGACTAAGGAAGAATGCTGCAATGACTGAATGAATAGCAATGTCTAATCTTCCTGCCTTCTCTAGGTCTTCTTTTATGTAGCTTCCAGAAGTAGGAGCAGTTCTTGAAAAGTAAATGAATTCTCTCATAATGTATAGAAGAATAAAGGGTTTAAAAATCCATATAACTTGTATCATTAATGGCATTTCAAGAGGTCGTATTTACAATATTATACAATTATACTTCAGCATTATCTTTTGTAGCAGGGCTATTGTTAGGAGATGTGTTAATATTACTGGCAGCCTTGGCTGGAGCAGGTAAATTAAATATAGGAACTATATTTATTTTTGGATTGCTTGGAGAGATTACTCATGATGTTCTTTTCTTTTTTATTGGAAAATCTAGATTTGTTAAGTATATGAAAGTTAAACTTAAATTGAATAAGGGCGAAAATAAGGCAAGTGCGTTGATTGAGAAACTTGCAAGTACCCGAGGAGGGTATTTTGTTCCATTATTTTTTGCTAAGTTTATATATGGTATAAGAGATAGTGTAATTTTGTATTTCGCACATAAAGAGCATAATTTTGGAAGGTATATAAGAAGTACTTTCCTTGCGTCCATCTGTTCTATTAGTATTATATTGGGTTTAGGATGGCTTGCTGGGCAAGGATTTAATCAGATTATCCCGTTGTTTAAAGGATTTGAGAAAGGAGTAGGATTAGTTTTGGTAACAGTTCTGGTATTGTATTTTGTTTATAGACTAATTGGAAAATTGATATTATCGGAGACTAAAAAATATCTTATAAAGATGGGATTAATGGAAAAGTAAACTTAATTAAAAACAAATAGGGGGCGGGCAATTATGTCTCCTTCGTGTGATTTTTTTACTACTGCTACAAATTTTTTATTGCAGGATATGGAATAAATCTCTTCTTTTGGTTCTTTACCTTCCAAATCATGTTTCATTAGGGGTTTGCCAGTAAGAAGTTTTTTTAGAGAGGCAGGATTAATTTCTATTTTTGGGAGAAGTTTATCTAAAGCTTCTTCTGCTGGAACTATTAATTTTCGTAGCTCTTTGTCATTACCTGCTTGATATTCTTCTACTGCTTTATCAAATTCGTAGAGTGTGGCGATTTTGTCTTCTGAGAATAATCCTGCCTTTGTTCTTCTTAGTTCTAACATATGTGCTCCGTCTAATTCTTTACCCATATCATCACAGTTTGAAGAAATAAAACCCGTTTCTATCAAAAAATTATGCACTTTAGGAACAGTTAAATCATAAACAAAATCTCCTCCGTCTAATTCGGATATATTTTTTATCTTCTCAATGATTAAATTATCCAGCACGGGCAAATTAACCAATTTTGAACATCTGTTATAAAATCCTTTACTAATTGGTATGTTACTATTAAGTATTCGCATTAAATTTCCACCGAGAGCATATAATTTCGATTTATTTTTTCTAATTAATTCTTTATAGTTAAAACCAATATATGAACAATCATCAATCATTCTATCGTCTTTGATAGCAACGATCTTAGCAAATATTTCTAATTTATTTGGGTGATTTGAGCCAATTTCCGCAATAAACTTCTTTTTTGAAGCAATGTTGGATAAGCTTACAGCATTCAGTCCATTTGTATTTCTGAATATTTTACTAGTTATATTTAATTTTGCTAACATTTGATGAAGTCGTTTTGCATTTGTATAATTAACTGAGAAGAAAGAGATATTCGAATAAATTCCCTTGATTTTATCTTTTATTTTATAGTGTGCAGTTCCGTCTCCATCGAAATATCCTCTTAAAAAGGACTTAATACAATCATTTGGCAAATAAGCAATAGGCAATAAATCAGAATACTTGTTTGGACTTTTTATACCTAAATTAGAAGCTATTGAAGCAAAAAAACTGTTCGACGTGTCTAACTGAAAGAAATGAGGTTTTATTTCTTTTTTAGATATCGGTACATTAATAAATAACCTTTTATATATCTTCAAAAAATGGTCTATAAGTTGCTCATTCTTATTATGAAATTTTAATCTTGTGAATCTTATTGTTCTCTTTTCACGAGTATTATTTCCATCTGAAGCTATTAAACCAAGAAGATAACAATGGTCTGGTGTTAAACTCTCTAAGGTTATAACTCTCCCTTTGTTAGTCTTAAATGACCTTAATTTATTCTTAACATTTTCATAAATACCTGCAAATTTAAGGTGTTTTATTGAAATTGAATTTTTTGAATTAGACAAAAATGCTTTTCGGTCTAATTTTATTTTTCGATTCATTGCACGAATACTTCCAAATTTTTTAATCATTGCAAGTTTACATTCTTGTTTTATTTCTGGTTGTTCAATTAAATAATCATCATCTAATAAGTCTGAAATAAAATATTTCTTTGTGGGTAATGTAAATGAATTAAGCTTAACTAAATAATCATTACAAGTTAATTTCTCTGCTTCAATCATTTTGTATCCTTCTGCAGAAGAAATAAGTAACTTATGATCTTTCGTTACTGCAAACTCAATGCCTGAAGAAGTTTTTATTTTTACTATTTTATCGGGAGCAATTATTTTCTGAACTTCTGAAGGATATTTTTTAATTAAATGAGAATCAAAAGAATAAACTGCTGAAGGATTAAGATAAAAGTCTTTTGCTTTAATTAAGCCGTTAGAGGATAATATTTCTACATCGGAATGCATACAAATTTTTCTGATATACGTTCCTGCCTGAACTTCTGTTTCAAATAAAACATCTTTTCCTTCTATCTCTAAGATATTGAATGAAAATACTTCTCTTTCTCTAAGAGCTCGTTTAACTCTTGATTTTACTGGAGGCATTTGATTTATTTTTCCTATGAATTTATTTATTACTTTTTGTAATTCGTCTTTTTTAACCTCTGAATGAAGACGCATTATTCCAACGTAGGTTTTATTTCTGTGCATAAAGAATTCATTTAATCTGCAAGCTCTGCCTAGGGCGATAGGCAAGACTCCTGAGACTTGAGGATCGAGGGTTCCAAAGTGTGAAGTTTTATTTAACTTCAGAGCATTTCTAACATAATCGGATATTGAGAATGATGTTGGGCCGGAGGGTTTGTCTATGTTTATTATGCCGAAGCTGAGTAAGTGTTCTATTGAGGATTCCATAGAATTAAGCTGAAAATAAGGAATAAAAAGGTTGTTATTTGCCTGAAGACATTCATATGTGGGGTAGTGAGTATTTAAATCTTTTTGTGGTTTATCGACGACAAGCAAAGATTTATAACTTTGTGACTGTTTTGCAAATTATTGGTAAACGATAAACCTATCTATCCGATTAAGAAGTTCCTGAAGGATTTTTGGATGTTCCTAGAAGGGTATCGACTAAGATTTGTCTCATATTTAGTAATTATATTAATTGCAGGATTGCTTGCATATGCTTCTACATATGTATTGGGAATGACTGTTGATTTCTTTATTAAGTATTCTCCTGGAGAGTCTCTTAAAATGCTTTATGTCTATGCAGGGATAATTGCCTTGTTTGGAATTGTACAGAATGTAAGTAGAACTAACCTTAAGCTTGCATTGCTGAAGATTGGGGCAGAACTTAGAAAGAAGATAAAGGTTATTGCAATGACTAAATTGGTTGATTTGGAACTGAAGTGGCATGAAAAGGAAAATACGGGTTCTAAAATTCAGAAAATCAATAATGGTTCTGAAAGCCTTTACAGTGCAATGATGCTTCTTCAACATGAAGGAGTAGAAATAATTATGGGAATTGGAGGAAGTATTGTTATTTTCTCGCTATTAGATTTAAAATATGCTATATTTGCTTTAATTTATTTCTTAATTTATTTGGGAATGCATGTTTACTTTATTAAAAAAATCGCGAAGATACAAGAATTACTTAGCAGGATTAAGGAAAAAGTTAGCGGAAAAGTTCACGAATCTGCATCAAATATTCTTGCAGTGAAATCTTTAGGATTAAAAGATAATATTACTGGAAAAATCCAATCAAATGAAGAGCAGTATTATCAAATATGGTTGAAAAGAAGAACATTAGTTGCTAGAAGAAGTCAGGCGTTTAATTTTATCGGTTCAATTGCTTATGGGGGATTTATTATAATGATAGGATTAGATGCGTCAATTGGAATAATAAGTGCGGTGACTATTTTTGTATTTGCATCTTATTTTGGTAGATTAAGAAGTGCTACGGATATGATAACTAATTCAAATGATAGAATTGTTGAAATAAAAAATGGACTTGGAAGAATGATGACTATACTAGATGAAAAGACTATAGAACGAGAGTCTGAGCATCTTAAGATATTTTCTCCTGAATGGAAGGAAATAAGATTTGAAAATGTTAGTTTCAAGTACAAGGATAAGAACGTAATGAAAGATTTTAATTTGATTATTAAACGGGGAGATAAGATAGGTGTTGTTGGAAGGTCTGGAAGCGGAAAGAGTACTTTAGCTAAATTGTTATTAGGGTTATATGAACCCCAGACTGGAAGCATACTCCTGGATGGATTACCAATTAAAGAGTATAAGCAAAGTTCGATAAATAGACAATTGAGCATTGTCCTTCAGGATTCTGAGATGTTTAATATGACTTTGGCGGAAAATATAGGAATATCTGATGAAAAATTGGAGGTTCATAAATTGGATTTGGCGATTAGGGCTTCTGAATTACTACCTATTGTAAAGAAATTACCTCAGGGAGTAAAAACATTAATTGGAGAAAAGGGATATAAGCTGAGCGGGGGGGAGAGACAGAGGGTTGGAATTGCAAGAGCAATTTATGCTAATCCTTCTATGTTAATATTAGACGAGGCAACTTCTCATCTGGATAGTAAGACTGAAAATTATATTCAAATTAATTTACGAGATAAATTAAAAGATAAGACTTTGCTTGTTATAGCTCATAGATTATCTACTTTGAAAAATGTTGATAGAATAATCGTAATGGAGTCTGGGAAGATAATTGAAGAGGGTAAGTTTGATGATTTAGTCAAGAAAAGGGGATTGTTTTACGAGTTGTATAAGACTCAGAAAAATCGTTAAATTATTTCTTTCTATAACCAAATAATTTATCATAGGAAGGATGATCAACTAATTCTAAAACAAAGCAGATAACTTCTAACTCGTCTCCTTTTATCGTATAAATCATTCTCCAGAATTGACTTAGTTCAACTCTCCAAAGATTTGCGACTTTGTGTTTATCTGGAATCAAATCTTTCTTGATATTATCAAAAGCACGATGTGCCTCCCGAATTAAAAGTCAATGTGTGTAACGGGCACTCGTGCTTTGGATGCTCACGAACGCCTCGGCTTGAAAGCCGAGTTTAGAACGTTCGTGACATCTCCATAGAATGGATTTGATTTTATTAATGAGACTTTTTGATGAATTAATTTCAAAAATTGCATCTCTTGAGTATTTTCTCTGCTTTGTTCTAATTGTTTACCAACTATAAAATTTAACTTCTCAAATGCTTCTCTTGCATCATCAAGAAATATTACTCTTACTGGTTTATTCATACTTCTAATCCTCTGCTAATCAGAGAATTGAGTTCTTTTCTGTCTGTAAAAATCCAGAGGATACCTTTTGTTCCAATTATAACTTTTCCGCTTATTTGAAGATAGTCTATTATCTGTAAAAGAGTTTGATGCATTACTTTTTTAGGAAGTCTTCTTTTTAATTCTGCAAAAGAAATTACTTCTTTTGCTTTTCTTAATATTTCTTCTACCATCAGAACTGTGTTTAGAGTTGGAGAGTGTTGTGCTTGAAGGAGTAATTGTTTTGCCATTTTTTATACTTTATTGATATAAGTGTATATCTTATAGGTATATAAATGTTATGAATGAGACCTTGCCTCGAAGAGATATTAAAATTTTAACCGAAAAGTATAAATACTAATTATACGTGAAATCAAGGAGAATACTGAAGATAAAAATGGCACATAATATGACTGTAACTGTGGAAGATACACTTTGGACTGAAATGAAGAAGTATGGAGAGGTTAGATGGAGCTATGTTATGAAGGAAGCAGCAAAAGAGAAATTAAGGGCTATGGCTATTCTAAAGAAGATTTCTGCAAAGAGCAATCTTAGCGAGAAGGAAATCGAAGAGTTCTCGGTTAAACTTGGAAAAAAGATTAATAAATAAAAATGAAGGTTGTTATTGACGCAAATATAATAATTTCGGCTATTCTTGGCTCTAAAGTTACTAATGAGATTATTGTTTCTGAAAAGTATGAACTTTACGCTCCGAGGATGATATTTAGTGAGATTGTTAGACATCGAGAAGAAATATCTGATAAATCTGGAATTAATGAAGCTGAATTTTATGAAACTCTAAGTGCTTTAGCGGTTTTTATTAAACTTGTAGATTATATAAATTATCAAGGTTATATAGAAAAAGCGAAAGAGGCAATTGGACGCAGAGATATTAAGGATTCGGATTATATTGCCTGTGCTCTTGAAATTGATGCTGATTTTATATGGAGTAATGATAAAGATTTTTCTGTACAAAATGATGTCGAGGTTAAGAATACGAGTGAAGTAATGAGACTATAAATTAGATTTCTCCGTTCAAATAATCCTTTCTCTTTTCTTCAGGGAATTTTTCTATTGAATATCTAAGCATTGTTCTGGGCATGATCTTATAATGCTTTTTTAGGAATTTTTCTAAGACTTTGACATCTCTCTTACCTATTTCTCTAAGCATCCAACCGACTGCCTTGTGCATTAGGTCGTGAGTGTCTTTGAGAAGAAGTTCTGAAAGTTTGAGGGAATCTTCAAATTGCTTTTCTCTGATAAACCTGAATGTTGCTAGAACTGCTATTCTTCTTTCCCATAAATTAGATGATTTGACTAATTTGTATAAAATTGATTTACAGAGAATTTTTTTGCTTTTAGTTTCAAATTCTCTGTCTGGAGAATTCGAGCGAAGGATAACCGAATTCTCCATATCTTTATTTAATAGGTATTCCCCTACTATTTTTGGAGCAGTTAAGTCTACTAAATCCCAGTTGTTTATGTATTTTGTATTTTCAAGATAGAAGTCAAATATGCTTTTTCTTTTATCTGGATGTTTTTCAAATTGATGAACTAATAGAAGAAGAGCAATTAATCTTTCTTCGTGATATTTTGATTTAATTAAATGTTCTATATCTTCTAGAGATAAATGAGAATATTTTTTTACGAGCTGGCGTTGAATTGGAACCACAATTCCTAGGAATAAGTCGCCTTCGCCGTATTCGCCTTTGCCTGTCTTGAAAAATCGAGATAGAAGTTTGGCTTTTTCGGGGTTTGATGCTTTTTGAATTTCTGAACGAAGGGATTGGAGGGACATTGCTAAAAAAGAAATATTCTATTTTTATAGATTATGGTATTGAATTTGGTGTTATTTGAATTAGCCTTCGCTTACCATGATAGTTGGTCCTTATTAAATCTAAATGATATTGACCAACGACGATTGCTAAATTCTTTTCATTTAATCTGTCTGCAATTTCTTCTGATTCTCTTAATGTGAGCAAGGATTTTTCATCTAATAGTTGTCTTATTCTAACTTCTAAAGGTTCTGCAATTTTTTCATATTGGGGTTTATCTTGTCGTAATGAATTAAATAATTCATCTCTTTTCTTTGAAAGCTCGAATATCTCTCTAGACAAGGAAATATCATTAACTCCAAATAACCTTGCTTTTTCAGGAAAAGCTGCTTCTAAAGTAATATATGCCGGCTGAGTTGGAAATTCTTTAAAAAATTTTAGACGAGAATCTGGATTTTCTAAATCATTTATTAAACTTGCTCTTCCGCTATCAGTCAAATCTGAATTTTCACCTCTAACTTCGATATTACCCAATCCTTCTCCGATTATTAAGTTTGCAAATTTATTCTGAGATAAATCATAGAGCAAACTAAATATTTCACTTTGAACTTTTGGTGTCGCCTCTTTCAGTAATCTGTCTTTTTCTGTTTCATATGGTGTTCCCTTTTCGGCATAGTGAATCATTCCAATGAGATAGATATTTCCATCTCCATGAGAATTCACAACATGTTCTATTCGAGCATTATGGGAGATAAGTTCTTCTGGAATGCTAGGAGTTCTATTTGAAATGTATAAACCAGTGCCTGCTGCAACTAATAGTGCTAAGGCGCCCGTAATAAAGTTCCTTCTGGAGAGTTTATTGGAAGAGGGTATTTTTTTCTTTGATTTTGCCATGTTTATCCTTTGTTTTTTGGCTTTTAAATCTTCCTATTTGTTACTCCTTAATAGTTACTAATCGACAGGTTTAAAAGGGGTAAAATATCCGAATAAGTATGGAAAAGAAAAGAATGCTTGAAAAAATAGTTGAGAAGGGAAAGGAAGTATTTGCAGAGGGAACTGCACTTACTTGGTATAACCTACCTAGAGTTGTAGCTGAAAATCTCTCTGGAATTGACCCTCAAGCGAGTGCAAAATCTATGATTGGAGCAACTGCTATAAAATATGCTCTTGGTCCAGCATTGCAATGGACAAGAAAGAAAACTACAAATTACCTCGAAGCTCATGGATTTAAATTTGAAGGAGTTGACAATGGAAAGAAAAAAATTGACCAAGCTTTAGGGTTGCTGTTAGCTGCGGGAGAAGTAGGAGTTAATATGGTAGCCTATAATTCAATTTATCAAAACAATTCAGGTTTAAGTAGTGCTATAATTCCTTCTATGGTAAGCACGGCATTAACTGCAATTCCACAAGTAGCAAATTTAAACGGAAGGTTATTAGATAGTGTTCTTGATGCTCGAGGATTACCTAATAATGGAAGAAGTTTCTTTTCTCCTTCAGCTACTCCTGAGAGAAAAAGAGAAATAATGAACACTGCTAATGCGATGTTACTTGGATTTGCAGGATATTATACTATTGGAACAAAATTAGTTGAGATGCTATATAGATAATCCTGTTAATTATAGGGAATTCTGAGGGTTATATCATGTTAGGTACAGAGTTCCCTGTCCAGAGAATTCTGCGAAAGGATGACATGATTATCAGAATTCTCTGTATGATAGATTTTGTACAGGATTCTCTAATAGACACTGAGAAACTCTTTGAGTTTCGAGGTCTGAAAAACTACAAAACCGAGGGTTTTTCAGATTCTCGAAAACATACTAACGCCATCAATGAGAATGTCTATATTAAGATAAAGCTAAATCTCTTCTAATTAAATAATCTTCTCCCTTCTTTGTTAAGCGAAAAACTATGTCTTCTCCCTTTTCCTTAATTGAAAAAGATTGCTGAGAAACTAGTCCGGCTCTTGCAAGAACTAATGCTGCTCTTAAATAATCTTGATGATTAAAACATAGGAGTTCATGATGACTTAAGGGGGTACTTCTTAAATTATAAAGAATTCGATGATAATTTATCCTATTTTCTCTAGTCATGATAAAAAATTATTTCTTCAAAGCCATTCTCTGTGGTCTTTGTGCTTTTTCTGATTTAGTGGTGTGCTTATCTGCTTTAACTTCTTGTTTTATCTCTGCTTCTTTTGCGATTGCACTAGATTTTCCCTTTTCAGATTCATCTTTCTTTTGTTCTTCGCTCTTTGCTTCTTGAGCTGGAACTTCAGATTTTACTGATGGCTTTGATTCTGATTTTGAATGAAGTTTAGCATGTCTTATTCTTGCGAATGAAACTGACTTTGGAACATCCACGAAATCTACTTTAACAATTCCGTTTTCTTTTCTTACTTTAACTCTTATTTTTGCAGGGGGATTGGAACGACCACGAGCCCACATTGCATTGTTGAAATAAACATCAAGTTTAACTTTATCGACATCTCTGTCTTCTACTTTCATGTGTTTAGCAACGAATTGCTTGATTGCTTTGATTGCTCTGGAAGTGCGCTCATACATTGCAACTCTAAACCAGAATCTTCTAAGTGGAATTGTATATTCTCTTTCAAGTATTGCTTCTTTATGTTCTGCCATTTTATCCTAAGTGTGAACGTGGAGCTCTTCTAGGCTTGATCTTCAGCTTAGTTCTTCTCCAGTGTCTTCTGTGTTTAGTTATTTGAGATGGATGTGCTCTTCTGCCTTTTCCGAATTTCTTTACAACAGCCCAAAATGGTGCCCATTTTGTTTGTCTTGTCTTTACTCCAAGTTTGATTTTCTTTTGTTGATCTTTCGTAGTTGTTCTCATTTTATGCTGTCGCTCCTATATTTCTAAAGTATTCGTAAAGTTTCCTACTTGAAAAAGCATCTAATTCTGGGGCTTTGGCAATATGTGGTGCAGGAAAATAAGAAATAACAACGGGAACAATTGGCTTATCTTGTCTGACTTGCTTAAGATTAGTTCTAATTGAAAATGTTCTACCTACATAGCTAAAATTGAATTCCATTCCTGAAGTAGGCTTAGCAGTTATTCTTGCAAACAAGCTACATGAATAGTTTTGTCTTTCGCTCATTGTATATTCTCCAATAATTGTTTACCTTTGGAAGTTAATTGTCTACCTACTTTCTTTCCTTTTGCTTTTTCTAATAATCCTGCTGCTTCTCCCTGTTGAAGAATTAATCTGATTATTTTTCCTCCAGATTTTTGGAAGTGTGCAGGAGCCATTCCATTGTCCTTTCTTCCGCCATATCTGCTTCTTAGTCTACTTACTCCAAGAATTCCTTTCTTGTGAATTTGTCTTAGAATACTTGCAGAACGATTATACCAGAAGTTTTCATCTTGAGTTGGTCTCTCTCTGTGAGCTCCAGTTTTAACGTATGCAATCCATTCAGGAGCTTTGAATTCTTCAAAATCGTTCTTTAGAGTCTCAGCTAGAACTTTGTTAAATCCAGCTGGTGTTAAACTATTGTTTAGTTTCATTGTTAATGTTAAGCCGTGCTTTGCAGCACTAGATCGGTTCAAGACCGTCAAGCTAAATTTGTCTGTAAATTAGGGCTTATAAATGTTGCTTTTTGCTTGAATTGGTTACTCTAATCAGACAAAATAGTTAAGTTAAGCAAAAATTAATAAACTAGATTCGTATGTTTTATTTGTATAAAAAGGTGAAACATGGCAGATAACATATTAAGGGCAATATTGAATATAGTATCATTTGGAGATAATAATCTAAAGACCTATGCTTCTAGATATTTGAATAGGATAAACGCAGTTGGAGAGCAATTGGAATTCTATATTAAGGACGCAATAGCAACCTCTTTTAAATTACCTCAATCACAAAAGCAATCGGCATATTCAAAGGTTTTTTCTTATTTAGGTAATCAAAATAATCCTCCAGATATGATTATCAAGAATAGTGATGCGTTTGAAATAAAAAAGATAGAAACTTCCTTCGCTTCTCTTGCATTAAATAGCTCTCCACCAAAAGATAGACTGCGTGCAGAAGATTTTAGAATAACTGATGCTTGTAGAAGTTGTGAAAACTTAGCGTGGAAGGAAAAAGACTTATTTTATGTTATAGGGAATGCTAAAGGAGGAGTTGTTAAGTCATTGTTTTTTATACAAGGAACTTGTTATGCTGCAGACCACAAAGTCTATGATAAAATTCATGAACCTATAAAGAAAGAAATTGATAAAATTTTAGATTCTTTAAGTTTAGAAAAAGGTGAAACCGTAGAATTAGGAAAAGTAAAAAAGGTTGACCCTCTGGGAATTACCGAATTGAGAATAAGAGGAATGTGGAGTATAGAAAATCCTCTGAGCGTATTTGAAGAATTATGTCCTATTGAAGATGGAAATAAACTTAATTTGTTTGCATTGATGAGAAAAGAAAAGTATAATTCTTTCTCTAAAGAGGATATTCGAGAATTAGAATCTAACGAACTTATTTCAGTAAAGGAAGTTAAAATTAAAGACCCAAATAATCCCGCTAAATTAGTGGAGGCAAAGCTAATAACTTACCGACAAAAATGAAAGTTGCATCTTTTTTTTCAGGGGCAGGTGGGTTAGACTTAGGTTTTACCAATGCAGGATTTAATATAGTTTTTGCTAATGATAATTGGAGTGGATGTTGGGAAACGTTTGAAAAAAATCACCGAATTACTATAAATAAAAAATCAATTACAGATTTGACCCCTAAAGAAATACCTGAAGTTGTTGGATTTATTGGAGGTCCACCTTGCCAAAGTTGGAGTTTAGCAGGAGCAATGAGAGGAATAAATGATTCTAGGGGAAGATTATTTTATGATTATGTTAATCTAATTAAAGCAAAACAACCATTATTCTTTCTTGCTGAAAATGTTGCTGGAATTTTATCACCCACTCATCGTGCGGAATTTTTAAAGATTGTTGAAGCATT
>JBBSYD010000090.1:0-13603 GCA_038045425.1 Nanobdellota archaeon
TTTGCATTTAATGATCTAGATTTCTATTCAAAAATCTATTTGGGATGTAGCCTAACAAAATATAATTAAGAGTTAGTAGTAAAAATAGAATTAAGCTTTCTTAACTTCAGCCTTAACTTCAACTTTTCCAGAATTCTGTTCAGGGAAAACTTCCTCAAATTTCTTATGCCCATGCTTAACAACTTTCAAATTAACCTGAGCAATTGTTCCAGAAATTGTCTTTCCTCTAAATGTCTTTCTTCTTCTAATTCCATCATAGTTATCTTGCATTCCAAAACCCTTAGTCAATAACAATTTCTTCAATGCAATTCCCTCAATATTCTTATTCAATGGAAATCCAGAACTATCGCTTCCACCAGTAATCTCTAAATCATATCCTTCCAATTCAGCTTTCAAGTCTTTTCCAGGAATAGTATCTCCCACATTCTTTCCATGTAGAAAATCTGCCTCTGGCATCTCGACTCTCCACGCCTTTCCCTTATCTCCAATAATAAATTTAACTACCATGTTTTCATCAGAAAAAGAAGCTTTTTAAAACTTATTATATGCCCAAAACTCAAAAACAAAGCTTTTTCAATTGAAAAAACAAGCCTTAATATGGACGCCCAAGAATATAGGATATTATTAGACAATTTAGAAACATATGAATTCTCTGAAGGAATTCAATCTCAGATAAAAGAAAACGTAAGAAATGCTAAATATTATGATGGAATTCAGACTAAATTAAAAACTATCGCCAATTATGGTTTCGTTTTATTCATGTTTCTCGTTCCTGCAACCACTTATTTTTCCCTTTCAACTCCCGAAAAACAAAGAGAAATAAAACAGATACCTGAAAGATTAGAAAAAATGATTACTCAACATAAATTCTAATCCTCCTTTTAATAACTCTCAATCTTAAGATTTTCTATCTTACCAAAATGTTTTAAATTTCTAGTAATCAAAGTTTCATTGTTAGTAATCGCAATAGCTGCAATCATACAATCAACCAAACCAATATCTTGTCCTGAATTCAATAAATTTGAACTTATTTTCCCTGCGAGTATAGAAGATTCTTGGGTTAATGATAAAATTTCTAATGAATTCATAAGTTGCATAATTTTATCCTGCTCCTGCTTCAAATCCTTACTGAGATGCATACCCTGAAATATCTCAGAGAGAACAGGAGAAGGAATAGATTTACTAATATTTAAATTATCAAACTTTGAAAGAATAGAAGTTACCTCTTTATTTCCCCGAAGAATATCTACAATAAATGAAGTATCGAGGCATACCATTACTTACCAAATAGCTCCTTCATTTTTTCAGCTTGAATTTTTTTATCCCTACTCTTAAGCAGAGTGATATTCTTTTCCAACTTATCTCCTTTTTCTTTAGAAAGAATACCAAAATAATCCATAAGATTCACATTACCAGTTACCTCTATAATTAATTCGGAAAAACTTTCATTTCCCTTTCTAAGTCTCGCAAGTCGATTATATGCTTCTTCAGTTATAGAAATATTCTTTGTTGCCATACCCACACATATGTGTGGGTGTTTATATACTTTTCGATTAAGTCCTAAATTCCCCAATTCTCATTCTTTCTTCTCTTAATATTCATCAATTCATTCAATACTCTCAATTCAGATTCCATTAAAATATCCTTATTTTTCTTAAACTGCTTAAACTGCTGTTCATTAATATCTGAATAAAGATATTTTATTCCCTTCAACTGTCTATCGAAAGTAATCCCTGGAAGAGACATTGCTAATTCCCTACCTTCCAATGCTTCACCAACAGGAATTTTATCCTCTTGTAGAGATTTAATATGTCCTACCTGTTCTCCATTCTCATCAATCAAAGGAATATTCAATTTAACTTTTCCAGCAAAAACCTTAACTCCAAAAACCGCAGGATTAGAATTTCTAAACACATACTGAGGTAAAATTTCAAGTTTACAAATCGTAGCAAGTCCCATTAATTTTTCCTTCAAAATGGAATCTGATTTTTCCTTTCTCCATTTACCCAAATCTTCAATCAACTTGTAAACAACTTCATTTTTCAAAACCTTGACTTCACTAGGCACTTCAACCTCTTCATCAACTCCAACATTAAATCCAATAATCAACGCATCCAAAGGATCAATTTCCAAATTAGCACAAGCAGAAATAACATCAGTCTTACTTATTGGTCCAATCCCTGCTTTTAATATCTGAACTCTTTCTTGCTTAAGAAGAGTAATCAATGCCTCTAAACTTCCCAAAGAATCCGCCTTAATTATAATTCCTTGCTTATCCATTTTCAAAGCCCCAGAAATTTCCTTTCTCATAGCTTTCTTTATCTCCTCCAAATCAACTCCTCCCTTCTTTACCTCTTGAAATGGCATTCCAGGAAGTATATGCTCACTCTCTGTCAATTGAATTCTTACTCCCGAAGCCGCAACAACACTCTTAGCCGGTTTATACTTATTAGCTAAAGGAACAATCTCTCCCATAGACCTAATCTTAGTCATAACTGGCTCCCCAAAACTTGCAACAACTAATTCGTCTCCCTCATCCAATTTCCCATCATACAAAATTGCCTCTGCCCATTGTTGAGTTTTATCTTTTTTAACTTCAAGAATAACTCCCTTAGCCTCTTCCCCAACTTTCAATCTCTCTTTCAAAAATCTTTGGCACAGCCCACACAAAACAAAAAGCAAATCATTTATTCCCTCTCCAGTTTTAGCAGAACAAGGAACAAGAGCAATTTTCTTAGTGAAATCTGTAACCTCAAAATACAAATCAGACTCAAATCCATGCTCCTGCAAAGATGCCTGAAACTGCATAAAACATAAATCAAATTCTTGTCTTACATGAATCGGTTGTAACTCAAGAGACTTTTTTATATTATCCCCTTGCTTTCTCCATCCAGAAATATTATCTACCTTATTCAATGCTACAACAAAAGGAGTCTTATTTGCTTTCAATATTTGCAAAACTTCAGCAGTCTGAGGCATTATTCCCTCCTTAATATTAACAACTAAAATAGCCAAATCTGCCAAACTCCCTCCCCTCTTTCTCAAATTGGTAAATGCTGCGTGTCCAGGAGTATCAATAAAAAGAAAACCAGGAATATCCAACCGCACACCTGACTGAGCAATAAGCGGGCAAGTCTTAATAATTTGCTCAATAGGATATTTAGTAAAACTTATTCTCTGAGTAATTCCCCCAGCTTCCCCTGCCTGCACATCAGTTCCTCTAAACTGATCCAAAATCGAGGTTTTGCCATGATCTACATGCCCACATACCGTAACGATTGGTTGCCTTATTCTTTGTTCCTTTGTCATACCAAACACACAAAAGACATCTTTAAAAAGATTTATAAATAGACTAAAAATGGAATTTTATGGTAAATAAAATAAACCAAAAGGCAAGAGAATATATGACAAACACTAGAAGAACAATTGAATTAGGAGTAAAAGTCGGACTAGTCTTTCTAGTAACTAATTTAAGTTCTTTTTCCACAGTAGCGATGGAAAAATATATATCTAATTACTCAAAGGAACAAGCCGCAGTTGTAAACTCATTAAGTGCTGTTCCTGGACTTTATGATGTCGGTTTCCATATGGGGCATAAGGTTTTTTACAAAGATGATAATTTTCTTAAAACAAAAGAAAAAGCTACTGGTTTTAAGAATATAGATATCCTTCCAAGAGCATTCTAGACATATTAAATCTGAAAAAAGTTTGATTGCTAAAATTAAAGCATTAAAATACGACTAGAGAGATTTTAAAAACATTAAGCTCATACTTAATTTATGGAAAATGTAAAAATAGTTGTATTCGTTCCATTAACTCATACCCATAAGATAAGAGAGACAATAGGTAAATCTGGAGGAGGAATAATAGGTGATTATGATTATTGCAGTTTTTCCAGTAAAGGTATTGGAAGATTTAAACCAAATAATAAAGCAAAACCACACATAGGAAAAGCAAATCAATTAGAAGAAGTAGAAGAAGAAAGAATAGAATTTATCTGCCC
The DNA here is from genome assembly GCA_038045425.1 of Nanobdellota archaeon. Lineage (GTDB taxonomy): Archaea > Nanobdellota > Nanobdellia > Pacearchaeales > GW2011-AR1 > SICV01. The sequence goes on from JBBSYD010000090.1 coordinate 4,004, forward strand.
AAAAAGTAAAGCTAAAGAAATAATTAAAACAATAAAACAAGTTCATCCATATGAAGAAGTTGCATTAGATATCTATCCTTTAGTAAATGAAAAGGAATTATAAAATGAATAAAAATAAAATTGGTTTATTCTTCCTATTATCTTCGCTTGTATTAATTCTAATCCCTTCTTCTTATCTAAGTTTAACAGGAAATGCAATAGCAGAAATACCAAATTCAAGCTATTCATACCTTCAAATTATTGGATTAGCATTATTTGCACTCTCAATTCTAATTTTTACTTCTGGACAATCTCTTGATGCAATAATCGTTCCAACAGGCCCGTCTGTAGAAGAAGGAAAAGAAAGAGCAGATCGCGCAGGAAAAGAATACAAAGAACATGGAGCAAAAGTTCTAATCATTAGTGGAAATAAAAGTAATGAAGAAGACAAAAAACAAAGATATGCTATGTATCAAGAACTAAGAAAATATGGAATTCAGCCTAGACAAATAAAGATTGAAGGACAATCAAAAAATACTATAGAAAATGTTGTTAATTCTCTTAAAAAGATAAAAGAATTAGGAGGAAGAGAAATAGGCATTGCCTCAAATCCTAGTCATTTAGATAGATTTGAATATATTGTTAAAAGAGGAAAAGCAGAAGGAATTATCGATAAAGAAATGAATATACACCGATTAGAAACTCAATTAGAAACCCAAGAAACCTTTGGAAAAAGTGTCTACGGCTTCTTAGCAAATATGCTAAATAGATATAAACTAAGACATGGAATAAAAAATGCAAATCAATATCAAACCCCTAGTCTTCTAAGAAAAGCTGGAAAATATATTTTTGGGAAATAAATTTAATCCCTATACTCAAATAACCCACCAACAAAATCATGAGTAAAAACAACCTTTCCCTTGAAACTAATCTTTTCACTCCCCTTAAATTTCTTAATATCTCCAATCATATTGCAAATATATTCCCAATCTCCTTGAGAAAACTTATTTGGTCCTCTAGGTTGAAATGAATTAACTTTATCTCCAGCAGACATTGCTTTCTTTAGAAAACCAAATGTTTCATGAACAAACTTAGCATCAGAAAAATACTCTTTCTCCATCCCCCCACCATAGATTTGAACCCAAAATGGCTTTTGATTATGCCAAACTACTTCTCTTCCCCATGATTGAAAAAATCCAGCATAACTATCTTTGTAATACCATTCATCCTCCTTATTTCCATACTCCAACTCATTCATTCCCTTTTCTGTCTTTTCAGGATCAAGTCCTGCAGCCCCACCAGCATAAGTAGCCAATGCAGATTTTCCCAAAAATTCATTTAATTCATTTAACAAAACATCCATAAAAACCAAACTCCCTAAGGAATATTAAATCTTTCGGTTTTAAACAATCTCGTGTTCAATAATCTTCTTTCTTTTTTTCTTTTTAAGTTTCTCAGGCATATCTAAATAATTTTCATCACTAACAACACTTTCTCCCATTTTTTCCTCTGCCTCTTTTCTTGCATTTCCTGCAACTTCTCCTCCCTGCCTTGCAGCAATAGCACACTCTTCAATGCCTTCTGCATCTTTATTGATAGTTATTTCAGTTGCAACCTTTTCTCCAAGCATACTAAAAATAATTTCTAATTCGTCCATATGATCTCTTAAGTTTTCTCTTTTCAATCTCTTAAATTCTTTATACTCTTTAACCGTTTTACCAAATGTCGCTTTACTTATCTCATCAGTTAATATAGCAAATTCAATCTCCTTCTGAACTCCTCTATTTTTCCATTCATCCGTAAGATTTTGTCTTATTGCAATACCTCTTAATCTCTTATCAATCCATTCTTTAGAATATCCTTTTTTCTCATATAATACTTTCATTCTTTCCTGTGCAAGTTCGGGATTCTCAATCTCCTGTACTCGTTCATATCCAACTCGCGCAAGCCATCTCTTAAATGGCTCTGCTTTCTTAGAAGGAATTGATTGAATTATCCTAAACATGCCTTCAATATCCGCACAATCCGTCTCTCTTAACTTATCATCTTCTGCTATCAATTTCAACTGGTGACAAAATGTCACCACTTCACTTCCTTCTTCCCTTAACCTTTGAATTAACTTGTTCCAGTATTTTCTAGGGTCTTCGCTATCAGTCAAAGCTCCAACAACATCCACCGCCGAGAAAAACCATTTATCTCCAATTAACTTCCTTCTTATAGTCTTCCCACTAAATATAGCAATATGAGTATCCTCTTCTTGTTCAGTCATGTCAAGATACAAAACTCAAAGTTTTTAATCATTTGTTTTCACTAAATAGTTTAAATCTCATCAACTTCTTCCAAATCAAGCATATTATTTACAACCAAAAATTATTTCTTATAAAATCCTTTCTTCGCAGGAGCATCCTTTCCAGCAACCAATTCATCTCCAGGAGACTCAAGATCCTTCTCATCAATACTATTTATCGCCGCCTTAAAAAGAGCAAACTTTGAAGCAGGAATTCTCGTTCCCGCCTTAGTAAATCCAGTATACCTATCAGATTTCACATATTCTCTTACTGTAACTCCTCTCTTACCAGCAAACTCATCAATTCTAATTACAATATCCGTCTCATTATTCTTAGCAATTCTATCTATATCCTTTTCCATAACTTCCAGAGGTAGATTTTATATATAAACATTATCAATATGAAATATGAGTTATCAATTATTAAACATCCTAGCTAAGAACAGAACACCAGACCAAATGAGTAGAATAGTTCCCTCAAGTCAAATATTAAGATATAAAGAATTATACCAGAACGCAATTAGAGAATATCGAGCATCAAAGGATAAAACTAAATTTAACCCAGAAGTTTTCTCAAAATGGGAACAATTATTGAACATTCCAAATAGAGAGAGATTAAAATGGTAAAAAAGAACGATTTCAGTTTAATATTTTGGATTCACCTATTTAGTGCAATTACATTCACATTCTCATTTATTTTATTTTCTTGGTATCTAATAATTGCAGGAATACTAATATTTTATCTTCAAATATGGACATTTGGGAATTGCATTCTCACAATCAATGAATTCAACTCCAAATCAAATAAATCAAGTTGGTATCATTATTACCTAAACAAAGCAGGAATAAATATCAACAGGAAAAGGGTTAACTTCTTTATTGTTTATATAAAACCAGTAATAGTATTATGCTTAGCTTTAATAATTCAAATTGCATTTAAAATAAATCCCTTAATTATATAAAATGAAAATAAAATCATTAAACATATCAAAAATAAAACTAAAAAATAGACTTTTCCTAGCTCCAATGGTAGATGTTACAGATTTACCATATCGACTAGTATGCAAAAAAGCAGGGGCAGGAATGACTTATACTGAAATGATTTATGTCTCCGCAATAATCCATGAGAACCCCAAAACCAAACAATTAATGCAAACCTCTTCTTCAGAAAAACCCTCTGCAATTCAAATTACTGGAAACAATCCTGAAGAATTCAATGAAGTTCTTCCATTCATAAAAAATTATGATTTAGTAGACATAAACTGCGGATGTCCTTCAGTTAGAATTGTAGGAAATCAAGCAGGATCCTACTTACTCAAAGACCCTGAAAAAATTGCAAAAATGATTAAAATCCTAAAATCCGCAGGACATATAGTAACTGTAAAAATCCGTCTCGGATTTCACATAAACAACGTAATGAAAATAGCAAAAACTATTGAAAAAGCGGGAGCAGACGCCCTCACAATCCATGCTAGACTAGGAATTCACGGAAATAAAATACCTGCAGATTGGAAAGAAATAGCTAAAGTAAAAAAAGAACTTAAAATACCAGTCATAGGAAATGGAGATGTATCAAATCCAGAAAAAGTAAAAGAAATGTTAAAGGTAGCAGACGGAGCAATGATTGCAAGAGCAGCAATAGGAGACCCAGACATTTTTCAAAGAAGTCTAATCTATCTAAAAACAGGAACGCTCATCCCATATTCATTTGATAGAAATAAGAAATATCTCAAAATGTATCTAACATTATGCAAAAAATATCACAAAATTCCAGATCTCCCAAGAGTAAAATATCTAGCCTGTTCGTTTATCAAAGGAATTCCAAATGGAGCAAAAATAAGAAACGCTATAATGCTATCAAAAGATATAGACAGTATAGAAAAATCAATATTCACTTAACAATAATCTTCCATCGTTGAAATATGCATATCTTAAAACATGCCTTCCTCCCTTTCTAAGAGAAGGCAATTCAATCATTGTTTGTCTAGTCAAATTATAAGAATCAAAATTATTCGGAATTTCTTCACCTCTTAAATAAATCCCAGCTATAGTTTGAGTCCCACTCAAAACATTCTCTATTTGATTTAATCGAGGATTAGCAAAATTTTCTCTCTCCTGCTCATCATTAGGAGAATACACCTCTTGCATTTGTCTAAACATCTTAGAAGCTAAATCAAACCTTCCCTCTAATAACAAGGATAAAACAACTGCATGTTGAGCATCTAATTCATTTTCATGATGTAATAATTTTTTAACTACCTCATGTTCAGATAAATTCTCTTCTGATTTACCCGCACCTAATCTAAATCTATCATTCGAAATAAGATAAAATCTTTTAGGATAACTGTAATCCCATGCTCCAGAAGAAGTAAAAGTTTTAGCTTCTAAAAGCTTCATATAAACTAAAGGAATAACTTGTATTTATATATTGTGAATATTCATTGTATATAAGATATTCTCAAAATAGTTAACCTCGCTTTCTAATATCCCTTTATGAATAGAAGAAATTTCTTAAAATCCTCAATTTTAGCTTCCACCTCACTAATTATAATTCCAAAACTTCCTGCAGAAACACCTAAATTCTCTTTCCCAGGAATATGTTATGGTCCATTCAGAAGAGGACAAAGCCCAGGAAACATCTATCCCTCGGAAGCTCAAATAAGAGAAGACCTACAAAATCTAAAACTTCTAACAACTAAAGTAAGAACCTATGGAAGCGAAGCAATTCTAGGACAAATTCCTAGAATATCAAATGAAGTAGGAATTGACTGCTATCCTGGAGCTTGGATTGATACTCAAGAAGCAGGAAATCAACAACAACTCTCAAATCTAATCACAATTGCAAATCAAAATTATCCTCACACAAAATGTCTAGTAATAGGAAACGAAACTCTTCTTACTGGAAGGAATACAAAATCAAATCTTCTAGCATACATCTCCCAAGTTAAATCTTCCACATCAATACCTGTAACCACTGCTGAACCTTGGCACCTCTGGGCAGATTCATCTAATGTAGATTTAGCAAATTTAGTTGATAAAATAATGATTCATGTTCATCCCTACTGGGAAAGTCCATACTGGAGTCCTCAACTAAATGCAATAAACGGAGCCCAACATGTATTAGACAGATATAATCAAATTTCCCAAAAATATCCTGGAAAACAAATAATTGTCGGAGAAACTGGATGGCCAACCTCTGGAGCCCAAGTAGGCTCTGCAATTCCTAGCATAGAAAACCAACTCCTATTCCTTCAAGAATTAAGAAGAATTATGCCTCCCGATTCATATTTTGTTTTCGAAGCATATGATGAATCTTGGAAAGGTTCAGGAGTAGAAGGAAACTGGGGAATATTTGATGAAAATAGTATTCCTAAGCAAGCAATAAAAAATATCTGGAACAAAGACAATCTTAAAACAATAATAAAGAAATCTTCAAGAATAGAATTACAAACTCAAACTCTGCCTGGACAAAACTACTCAATCGAAAGTTCATCAAACACCCCTAATCCTCCTTGGAGCTCAATTTCAAACTTTACTGCCAAAACTCAAACTCAATTTACCACAAATTCATTCCCATTTCAAACAAGTAGCTCAAAGTTTTACAGAATTAAAACAAATTAAATTCATTCAAAAATAGCAACACTTATAACCTTAGAAATATTAAAATAAACATGATGAAACTATTCAATACCTTAACAAGAAAGAAAGAAGAATTTGAACCAATCAACAGAAAAGAGATAGGAATCTACTCCTGCGGGCCCACAGTATACTGGTATCAGCACATAGGAAACCTAAAAGCATATATTTTTGCAGATTTAGTTAAAAGAGTATTAATGTATAATGAATTTTCAGTTAAACACATCATAAATATCACCGATGTGGGACATCTCACTTCAGATGCAGATACTGGAGAAGACAAAATGGAAAAAGCAGCAAAGAAAGAAGGCAAATCAGCAAAAGAAATCGCAGATTATTATTTCAAGATATTTGAAAAAGATTTAAATAAATTAAACATCATCCCACCATTTATTTATACTAAAGCTACTGAACATATTAAAGACCAAATAGAATTAATAAAAAAACTTGAAAAGAAAGGATATACCTATAAAACTAATGATGGAATTTATTTTGATTCGAGTAAATACAAACAATATAGTAAATTAGCAAAATTAAAAATAGCCGGACTAAAAGCAGGTTCAAGAGTAGCAATGGGAACAAAGAAACATCCTACTGACTTCGCTCTTTGGAAATTCTCTGAAAAGAAAGGAGAAAGACAACAGGAATGGGAATCTCCTTGGGGGATAGGTTTTCCAGGATGGCATGTAGAATGTTCAGCAATGTCCATGAGATATCTTGGAGAAACAATTGATATCCACACCGGCGGAGAAGATCACATCCCTGTTCACCATACCAATGAAATTGCCCAATCTGAATGTGCCACGGGAAAGAAATTCGTAAACTTTTGGTTACATGAAGCATTTCTTCTATTCAAAGGAGAAAAAGTCTCAAAATCCAAAGGAGGGTTATATACTCTTGATGAATTAGAAAAATTAGGTTATTCGCCATTAGTATTCAGATATCTTAATCTTCTTGCAAGTTACAGGAAACCAATGAACTTCTCAATTGAATTAATGGATTCAGCAAAAATTGCATTGGAAAGAATAAAAAGAAAAATCCAAGAAATAAAGAGAACCTCTCATGAAGGAAAAGATAAAACCGACGAATATGAAACAAAGTTTCTAAATGCAATAAATGACGACATAAATACCCCTTTAGCAATTCAAATTCTTCACAAACTAATTGATGATGAAGATTTTGATTCAAAAGCTAGATTAGAACTAATAGAAAAATTTGATTCTGTACTCGGATTAGACCTTCTAGAATTTAAAGAAGAAAAAATAAAACTAACTCCTGAAATAGAAAAACTTCTAAAAGGAAGAGAAGAAGCAAGAAAAAACAAAATCTGGGCAGAATCAGATATTCTTAGAAACCGCCTAAAAGAACACGGCTATATCGTTGAAGACAAACCCGAAGGACAAATATTGAGAAAGTTGTAATTTACTTCTTAATATATGAATCAGGAACAAGAAGTCCACCATGGTAAACTAATGTAAAAGCATTATATACTCTAGCTCCATTACCTTTAGGTTCTACAACTCTAATTACTTCATGACCTTCAAACTCTCTGAAAGCATCTTCCTTTCTTTTGTAATTAGTTCTTGGAACATTAATATAAATAAGTTTTCTATCTCCCACTTCTTTAGTCAACTCTTCAATTGGCCCTCTAAACGGATAATCGACGGGAACTTGCATAAGTGCTTCTTTCAAAAATCCCATTACCTCTTCCTTGAAAGATACTATTTCAGAATTAGGAAAATCTTTAGGAAGCCAAAAATTATCAGAATAATTCATTCCCCAAATTCTAATATGCCTAGAAACAAGATTGGGCCATACTGTAAATCTCTCCCTTCCCATAACTCTGCCCCCCTCATTTTCATACTCGTCGCAATAAAAAAACCCTCCACGATTGTGTTCATAATGTTCAAGACCATTTCTTGTATTAATAGGTTTCTTTCCACTAGCCCAACCATTTCTTTTTCCTTCACAAATAAACCCCTTAAGTTCATCAAAATCAATCTTCCCTGCTCAAGGATGCACAATTTTCATAAAAAACAAGAAGTCTAAGAGTATAAAAGTATTTATGTGATTTAATTCATTTCAATAATTCTTAACTCATCCCATAAAATATTATCAACATATAGATAATCCTGTTAATTATGATGGATTTTGTACGGGATTCTCTGATAGACATTCTCTAAAATGCACTAACCCAACCGCCGAGAATGTCTATATTAAAATAATTAGAATCTAACCCCAGATAATAGTTCACTAATCTCATTCTTCAAATCAGGATATCCCTTATCTAAAACAGCCCTAACCTTATCAGGAGTTATGCTATTAATTTCTGCAAGTCTTGCTAAACCTTTCTCGCTTCTCAACATCTTTCTCGCCCACGCCCCTCTATCTCCCATTCTCTCCATCAAAGCCCCGTACATTTTTTCATCAATATATCTCCTAGCATACATATAATCCCAAGCATTTCCATCAAGTTGCACCAAACTATTTGCTCTCAATCCTAAATCTTCCATAACTTGAACTCCGTCCTCCATTCTGTCAATATAAAAAAATATATTGTCAATTCTTCCTCCAGCACTTTTTATTGCAGGCACCCAATAATCTCTTGGGGAGCTACCTTCATTGTTTACATCTGCAACATGCACTACTTTTTTTCCATTCATATTCGCACCCAATATCTCTCCGTTTTTGCATATCATTGTAGGCCCAACGCCCAAATTAACTGCAACGGGTATAGAAAAAATCCAATCTCTCCTCTCCCCTCCAGAAATAACAAAATCTTTATCTGGGCTATCTTTTTCATGTCTAACTAATTCAACCATGTCCTTTATTGCCGTTTGATAATCCAATCCATTTGTCATAACATTTGCACTCTGAACAAAATAAGGACCTATCTGCCCCGAGCGATATACAAAAAAGTCTTCCCTAGGTTTAAAGCAACCATTCCTAAATAAAATATCTAAATGCTTTTTTTGATTTGTTTCATCCAGCATAACTCTTACACACAAATAGGATATTTAAATAAAATCATTCCAAATAACATATATTATTCAAACTATTTCATATACGCTTTAGTAATCTTAACTTCCTGCAACGGCTTATCATCCCCATTCGTCTGCACCTTAGCCATCTTATCAACAACATCCATTCCCTTAACTACCATTCCAAATGCAGGATGTTTTCCATCCAGAAAATTATTATTCACCAAATTAATAAAGAACTGACTTGAACCAGAATCTACACTTCCAGAATTAGCCATACTTATCGTTCCTCTATTATTCTTATTTCCCCCTGCATGAGTAAACTCCCCTTTAATCTTATACCCTGCATCCCCCATTCCAGTCCCAGTAGGATCTCCTCCCTGAATCATAAATCCATCTATAACTCTATGAAATATAACTCCATCATAAAATCCCTTACTAACTAAAGATTCAAAATTTCCAGCAGTAATAGGCATATCTGAATACAATTCAATCTCTATGTTTCCCATATTCGTCTCCAATACTACTATTTCTTTATCCATGCTTTTTATTAAAAAATATCCTCCAACTAATATAACTAAAATCAATCCTATTAAAATATATCGTTCACCTTTATTCATTCCAAAATCTAGAAAATTTCATTTAAATATCTTATGTATTACTTGGCTACATCCCAAATAAGAAATTCTAGTCAATAAACAAGTTTAAATATACAAT
>JBBSYD010000091.1:0-1154 GCA_038045425.1 Nanobdellota archaeon
TTCTTAACACGAGGAGATTTCTTGGCTGGCGGTTTTGTAGCCTTAACAGTTTCATGGGATTTGGTTGTGGATTTTGTAGTAGGCATAAGTTAGATAAACAAATTAATACACATTCACCATTTTCTTAGGTAACAATTGCCCATTAAGGGTGTATATGTTACTAAACTCTACAGCACTCATGCAGGACGCACATCCAATTCTAAAAGCCCCGTTAGAAGCACCAAATTCTCCCAGTTTAAGATAAGAAATAATTAGCGTTCTTGTTGATTCATTGTACTGAAGAGAAAAATCATTAGCTATGGTTGTTTCTTTACATTCCGGTTTGCTTCCATTTGTTTGAGCAGAGGCATTCAAATCTAAAACACAATACCTTATATTCGGACCGATAATATTCTGCTTTCTAACAGAATTTGAGAAAATGAATGTCGCTTGATTTGCATTATTCTGGATTACTTTTATATATTCTACGGAATTGTTTGTTTGGGTTTGAAATGAAGTTACATCAATTAAGGTACCGCCACCAAACTTAAAATATGCCGTATATGATTTCGTCATTGATATATCCGTATTCACAACTTTAATAACACCGTTATTGATAACCACATCCACTACCACAGGTTTCGCTAATGTGGTACCCATCGGTAGACCAGTTATGAAGTTAGTAATACTTTTGGCGATTCCATCATTATTAATTATGACCCTGATACCATTACCACAAGAAGCTCCACAATGTCTTAAGATAACTACTGCATCTTCTGATCCATCTCCATTAAGATCACCTCTTATAATTTTCTGAATACTTACATCAATATTAGGATCCTTTACACCATTCTTTCCAACATCCATACCCGTTAATGCCACATCAGATATTTGCTTATCCGAAAGAGTGCGCACGGAACTAATTATTGAATTTGAAACCGTGTTTACAGGTTGTACACCATTCACATCCTGATTAGAAGTTGTGACGCCTTGATTCTGAGTCGTTGACTGCTTATTCAATTGACCCTTCCCCAATATATAAGCTCCCGCAACAACCAAAATAACTAGAACAATAATCACTGGAATAACAAAACCTTTTTGAGTAGATTTCATGATGATTATTTACGCAATCACTTTCGTCACGACTCCCGCGCCCACCGTCTTACCTCCTTCGC
>JBBSYD010000092.1:0-2258 GCA_038045425.1 Nanobdellota archaeon
AATCTGTGTTTTTAGAAGACATACTGCCTAAGTTTTAGGGAATTTAGGAAATTAAACACGTAAGACTGAGAAAATGCTCTTTGCGTAACCTCTGTGGCTTTAGCCCTGAGAAAGCAAAGGCATTTTCGAGGTGCTCAAGAACTCAGGGTTAAAAACCCTGAGCGTGCCTGAGTTCTTGACAAAACTAATAAGAGAAAGAGCAGATTTTAATCCAGACGAATTAGAACAATTATTATCCTATCATTAGAAAATTATAGATAATTTACAAAGAAATCAACTTAACCTGTGCATTCTCAACGCTTCCAAAAGTAGTAGCTCCAAGATACTTAACTCCAAGTTCATCACACGCTTTAACGATTCCCGATGTAGCAATTCCATCAATTACAACCGCATAAATTCTTTTCTTTGAAAAATTAATTGCCTTTCCAACTTCTCTTGCTGAAATCTGTCTTATTACATCCATATTTGAATCAAGCAAAACTCCCATCTTACTTCCTTTTATATTTGCAAATACTTTCTTTACCGCTTCCTTAGCATCTCCTGCATACTCTTTCATTTTTTCCATAGGCGCTTCCTCAACTGCTTCAGATCTGTATTCTTCTCTCTCTCTTGAATTATATTTCAAATAATCTTTAACTGGAATCTTTCTTCTCAATGCCAATAGAATTTCTTTTCCAACCAATTCCTCCACTTCCTTTCCATCAGGAGCAACTGCAACGAAAACAATCTTAGCATTATTAATTACATTTTGAGCAATTAATTTTCCTCCTCTATCTCCATCAACAAACAAAGTTAATTCTTTTTCTTCTCCAAGTTTAGCAATTTCAGCAGGTAACTTAGTCCCATTCATTCCAATAACATTATTCACTCTATTCTTTAACATATTAACTACATCTGCTCTTCCTTCAACAACTATAATTTCATTTCCACTTAAATCTCCAGCAGGCAACTTCTCAGCACCATACTCTTGAATTCTTGCCGCTCTTGTCTCTTCCTTAACTGTTTGGGACATCTCCCCAAATCCAGTATCTCCGCCTTCAAGATTCTCCAAAAGTTTCTTAGCTCTATCAACAATAAAGCTTCTCTTATTTCCTCTAACATCTTCAATCTTTCTTATCTCTATAACTGCTTCAGTTGGCCCAATCTTATCAATTGTTTCCAAAGCAGCAGCAATAATAGTAGTTTCAGATTTATCCAATGCACTAGGCAATCTTATTTCTCCAACACTCTTTCCATCAACAGTTTCCAAATCAACTTCAATTCTTCCTATCTTTCCTTCCTTCTGAAGCTCTCTCATTTCCAAGTCCGCCCCTAAAAGTCCTTCAGTTTGACCAAAAATAGCTCCGATAACATCTGGCTTTTCAAGTGGACCTTCGGCTCTGAACGATGCATACACCATATATTTAATTGATACTGGACTTACTTTTGCCATTTTATTTTTCCTTTAGAAAGAAGTTTATTCTCCAACCCTATACACTTTTTGTTGTCCACACGGACGTGAATATTAAAAAACAAGGTATCTTGTTTTTTGAATGCTCAAGAATTTTAGTTTTAAAACCAAATTCTTGACATGAAAGTAAAACGATATTACTTCTATCTATAATAAACTTATCAAAAATGCCTATTTAAACTTTCCTAAGAAGTTTTAAATCACGAAAAATAAAAAATTAGAAGGAAAATATACCTATATAAACATTATGGCGATTGTCGACGACAGATTTTTTTCAGTAAAGGTTTATATACTCTAAATATAAAACAAAAATATGCCAAAAGCAGTAAAAAGAGTGATGGAGTCAAAACCCGCTTCGGCCTATGAAGAAGAGGACGATGTCGAACCTCAATTCGAGGAAGAAGTTTTTGACGAACTTGATGCTCTCAAAAAGGATTAGATAACTAGAATTTTTCTTTTACGCCAAGAATTAAAAATTCTTGGACGCCTGAAGAACTATAGTTCCTTCAGGTTTTTATTTTTTTATAAATAAGGTTATCTATGGATGAATTTATGTTTAAATTCAGAATTTGTATTAACTATATCAGAGTAACAAATAGAAAAGTTTAAAAAGTCAAGATTCTAATAAAAACCATGCAATTTGACATAGTAAATCTCGGCAAAGGAAGCACTCAAGATCCTTACAAGTATGCAATGCCCTTTTCAGGAAATGATGCTCGAGAGTTAGTAAAAGAAGTTCAACAAAGAAGCGTAAGGAGAAGTTTGAATAATTCAATTTAAAATAAAAAATTATCAAACAAAATTTCAA
>JBBSYD010000093.1:0-17247 GCA_038045425.1 Nanobdellota archaeon
TAATCTGTGTTTTTAGAAGACATACTGCCTAAGTTTTAGGGAATTTAGGAAATTAGGTGTTTTGATATTGGGAGTTTTATTGTTGTTTAGTCTAGTTTTGATAGTGGAGGGAAAAGAAGTTTTGAGAAAAGAAGTTAGAAGAGGAGTTGATAATGCACTTAATATTAATTCTTTTAGTGAAAAGACTAACTTTAATGTAAATCAAGAAGGGAAGGTAAGGGTTTTGATTGAGTTTAATAATAGTAATGAGATATTAAAAAAAGTTGAGACTAAGGATATTAATCTTAAGCAGGATAAACGAATTTATGCCGAGTTAAGTTTGAGGCAGATTGAGGAGATTTCTAAAATGCAAGGAGTTAGGGTTAGTCCTGAGATAATTAGAAGTATCTTTTTACAAGATTCGGTTGGAATTGTTAATGCAAGTAATGTTTGGAGTAAAAAACAAGAAGGTAATAATTTAACTGGAATTGGACAGACGGTTTGTATATTAGATACAGGAGTTAATTATTCTCATCCTGATTTGGGTGGATGTTATGGAGATAATAATGCTAGTTCCAGCTGTAAGGTTTTAGGAGGATGGGATTTTGTTAATAACAATAATAATCCATTAGATGATAATGGGCATGGAACGCATGTTGCGGGAATTGTGGCTGCAAATGGAAGTATAACTGGAGTTGCTCCTGGAGCGAAGATAATCTCAATTAAGGTTTGTAATTCTGCAGGAAATTGCGGTGATTCTGCAATAATAAATGGAATTAATTGGTGTATTAACAATGCTTCAATTTTCAATATTAGTGTAATTAGTATGAGTTTGGGTGGTGATGTTGTTTATGGGGGATATTGCGATAATGAAGTTAATGAATCTTCTTTAGCTGAGGCAGTTAATAACGCAAGTAATAGAAACATTTCAGTTGTTGTTGCAAGTGGAAATAATGGTTGTTCTTTTTTAGGAGATCCAACTGGTTGTGTCAATGCGATTTCTTCACCTGCATGTATTTCGGGGGCTTTTCCTGTTGCTTCTTCCAATAAAGCAGATAACGCTATTTCTTTGTTTGCAAATACTTGGGATAATGTTTCTTTGATTAATTTTGTTGCACCTGGAGAAGATATTAATTCTACTATGATTTTGAGTCCTGCTGGAACTATTTTATCTTCCTGTGGAACAGGAAATTCTTACTGTTCTATTGATGGGACGAGCATGGCTGCTCCGCATGTTGCTGGAGCAATTGCGATTATTAAGCAATATATGAATTTGAGTGGAGTGTATAAAAATAGTTCTCAGTTGAAGAGTACTTTGAATTCAAGTGGAAAAATGATTTGGGATGCCTCTGCTTCTAGGAATTTTTCAAGAATAGATATTTATTCTAGTATTTTAGCGTTAGATAGTTTAGCACCAAGTGTTAATTTGAGTTCTCCTGCGAATGGAAGAGCATATTCTAATGTAAGCGTCAATTTATCTTTTAGTTGCAATGCTTCTGATTTTAGTTTGAAGAATGTGAGTTTCTTTTTGTGGAATGCTTCGGGAGTTTATAATCAGAGTAATATTTCTATTTCTGGTTCTAGTTATAACTATACGACTAATGTTAATAATATTCCTTCTGGGAATTATAGTTGGAATTGTTTGTTTAGTGATGAGAAAGGAAATTCTGCTTGGGCTTCTGGGAATTCGAGTTTTAGTTTATTCAAGCAAGTTATATTGATAATTATCGATGGTGCTCAGTTGGATAGATTTAATGCTTTGTTGAATGGGGGAAATTTAAGTAATTTTACACGATTGGTTAATTTAGGAGGATGGAATGGGAGTTTGAATATTACTGGGCATACAAGTACTGCTACTGCTCCTGGAAATGCTGAATTGCATACTGGACTTAATTCTACATATACGGGGATTACTTCTAATAGTGGGACTATTCCTAATGGGAATACTACATATGAAAGATTGAAGAGTTTTAATGCGAATATTAAAACTGGATATTTTTATGGTAAAACTACTTCATACATTCCTTTGAGTTTATTAAATAATGCAGTTAGTGAGATAGATTGGAGAGAAAATGTTTCAGTTATTAATGGAACTTATTGGCCTTATTCTAATACTTCTTCATTGACTAATTATGTTTATGCAGAAAATGTTTCAGAAAGGGCGAAATTGTTTATCGGAAATTATTCTAATTTATCTTATTATTTAGTTGTTTATTTTGGAATGCCTGATGGTTCTGGACATAATCATACAGATAATTCGGCAGAATACAATTTATCTTTAATTGATGCAGATTATGGTTTGGGTGTTTTGTTGAATTATTTAAATGTAAGTAATTTATTAGATACTACTAAAATAATTGTTAGTGCAGACCATGGATGGACGAAGGGAACTGCAGATCATAGTACGTATTCTGTAGAGACTTCAGTTATTCCTTTATTAAGCAATGATAGAGATTTATTGGCGGATAATGTGAATTTGCCTAGAAAGCAAGGTGATATTGCACCAACGATATTAGATTATTTTGGCGTGGAAAATACAAGTTATGCAGATATAACTGGAAATGGATGTTATAGTATGATTGGTGATGGGACTGCTCCGTTGGTTTCTTCTTTGTCTAATTCAAGTATTACTACTAGTTCTGTTGTGATAAGTTGGAATACTAATGAGAATTCTAATTATAGTTTGACTTTTTCTGGGGGAGCGAGTTATAGCAATTCTAGTTTGGCGAATAGTTCTTCTTTGAGTGTTCCTGGATTGAGTGCTGGGACTAGTTATAGTTATGACTTGAGTGTTTGTGATAGTTATGGAAATTGTAATAGTTCTAGTAATGGGAGTTTTGTTACGGCTTCGGAGAGTGTTAGTGTTTCTTCTGGAGGAGGGGGCGGTGGAGGTGGTGGAGGAGGGGGCGCAGTTAGTAGTTGGAGTGAGAGTGTGAGTTATGCTGACACAATAGTTGGGCAGGAGATAAATAGGGATTTTAAGAAATTGAGTAGAGTTAAATTAAAAGTAAATAATGAGGAGCATAGCGTGGGAGTTGTTTCTTTAGATGAAGAAAAGATTTTGATTAATGTTTCATCTAAAACTCAACAGGCTGAAATGAAAATTGGAGAGATAAGAAAGTTTGATGTGAATGAGGATAATTATTATGACTTGAGTGTTAAGTTGAATTCAATTGTGAATAGGACTATTGCTAATATTAGTATATTTTTAATTAATGAGCTTATTCCTTTAGTTACTTTAAAAAATAATAATTCTACTTCTTTGTCGAATGAAAGTGAGGGTGAAGTTACTTTATTGGAGGAAGCGACGCATGAGGGAAACAGATTAGAATTTTGGGTATTTTTGGGAGTAGGGGTGGTGATTGGTGTTTTAGTTTTATTGAAGATTTTTGGACTGCTATTTTCAAGAAAGAAGAAGAGATTAACTAGTAGGAAAGGATAGAAATGTATTTAATTGAGGTTTTTCTTTTTAGAATATGATATTCAAAGAGGGGACTCCGTTATATACTACGGAGATAGAAAGGAAGCAAGGGGAGAGTGTTTTATATGTTAATTATATGAATGCTCCATTTATTCCGTCTATTTCAGATAATGCTTCAGTTATGATGAGAACGATAGATACCTTGGCAGATAATCCGGGTATTTCTAGAATTATTTTTGTTCAGCAGAGACATTACAATTATCCTTCTGAACAGGTTTTGATGCTTGCAGAGATTGCTAGATTATTTGTTTATTTAACTAAGCAGGAGAACATTCTCTCTGTGGAAAAATTAAGACTATATGGGAATGTTCCAGAACTACATAATGATTTGAGTTATCTTATGATGTTGTTGCGTCAGGATCCCTTGAATTGTGCTTATGAGTTGAAACAGAGGATAGCTAATTATAAACAGCAGATGGCTTCTGGGCAGGTAGTTAATATTTCAGGGCTTACTAATTTTATAAGATTACTGGAGAAAGTTTCAGGCTTATTACACGATAGTGAGTTGTTGAAAAAGGCGAGTAAAAATTTGTTTGAGAGATCTATTGGAAGAGAATTTTATAGAGAGATATTTAGACCGGACATTTTACCTAATTTTACTTTTACTCGACTTGTTGCGCAATTTCCAGAGGGTTCTGAATTTGTTGACCAATATGAAATTCAGGGAGATATGGAAAAGATGACTGTTACTATTTTGAAAAAGAAAAATGATTCAAAATATCTTTATCATATTATGCCTCCAGAATATACTTTGAGTGAAGAACATCATATGTTGTTGAATTTGGCTAGAACCGTTTTGATGGAGCATAGGCCAAAGGCAGAAGAGTTTACAGATCCGGAAAAAACTAGGCAGGTATTTTTTAATGTGGCTAGAGATTTGTTGACTGAGTTAGCGTCAAATAAGGGAATTATTTTAGGGTATAAGGAATTGATTAAGCTTGCACATATTCTTGTTAGATATACTATTGGATTTGGGCTTATTGAGATATTGTTAATGGATGATAAGTTGCAAGATATAGTTTTGAATGCACCAATTGCTCAAAATCCAGTATTTGTTAGACATCAGAAATATGATGAATGTGTTACGAATGTTATTCCTAGTTATGAAGATGCAGATTCTTGGGCGGCGAAATTGAGATTGCAAAGTGGAAGACCCTTGGATGAAGCGAATCCTGTGTTAGACACAGATTTAGTTTTTGGAAATGTGAGAGCGAGAGTTGCCGCAATTAAAGAGCCATTGTCTCCTTCTGGACTTGCATATGCATTGAGAAGACATAGGGATAATCCTTGGACTTTACCTTTATTTGTAAACAATAAAATGATTAATTCTTTTGCTGCGGGATTATTTAGTTTTCTCGTTGATGGAAGTAGGACATTATTGGTTGCAGGAACAAGAAGCTCTGGAAAGACTAGTTTTTTGGGAAGTTTGATGTTGGAGATATTGCCTAAATTTAGAACTATTGTTATCGAGGACACTTTAGAATTACCAGTTGATTCATTGAGAGAATTGGGATATGATATTTTAAGAATGAAAGTTAGAAGTGCTTTAGTGCAAG
Source organism: Nanobdellota archaeon (assembly GCA_038045425.1). Classification (GTDB taxonomy): domain Archaea; phylum Nanobdellota; class Nanobdellia; order Pacearchaeales; family GW2011-AR1; genus SICV01. The sequence goes on from JBBSYD010000093.1 coordinate 5,017, forward strand.
GAAGTACTGAAGTTGAAGCGGCGGAAGGAATTAGAACGAGTTTGAGATTGGGGGATTCTGCTTTGATTGTGGGAGAAGTTAGAAGTACTGAAGCTAAAGCGTTGTATGAAGCGATGAGAGTTGGTGCATTGGCGAATGTGGTTGCGGGAACAATTCACGGAGATAGCCCCTATGGAGTTTTTGATAGAGTTGTAAATGATTTAGGGGTGCAGGCTACGAGTTTCAAGGCAACTGATTTAATTATAGTTGCAAATCCTGTAAAGACTGCAGACGGAATGCATTCTGTAAAAAGAATTATGAGAGTTACTGAAGTTAGAAAACATTGGACTAAGGATCCTTTGGAAGAGGGAGGGTTTGTTGATTTGATGAGATATAATGTTGAGAAGGATGAGCTGGAGCCAACTCCTGAATTGATAAATGGAGATTCGGAGATTTTGAAGAGCATTGCATCTAATGTTAAGGGATGGGCAGGAAATTGGGATGCAGTGTATGATAATATTATTTTGAGAGGGAAAATTAAACAGGAGATTGTAGATATGGCTAATAAGATGAATAAGCCAGAATTATTGGAAGCAGGATTTAATGCTAAGTCTAATCAGGCATTTCATGAGATAAGTGATAAAGTTAGACAGGAATATGGTTTGCCTATGGGCGATAAGGTTTTTCCTTTGTGGAAACAGTGGGTGAATGGAGCGATTGGGGAATTATAGGTTTACTGCACAAATAATAATCTTATTATTCCTATTAACAAAGAGAGGGGAATGGTTATTCTGAAATACTTTTGATTTGTGAAAAATGGAATGAGATTTAGAATTATTATTAGTCCTCCGAATATTAAGTTCATTAGGTTTATCATTTTATTATGTCCAGGAACTTGATGTTCCTTGAGCATCCAAAAAACGAGTGCTTGTCATAAATCCTGCCTTTTGGCAGGTAGGCGCATCGTTTTTTTGATTTTTGTTAGAGATTCTATTAGCACTGCAATTGCAACAAATAGAAATCCTATATTTAATTGATTGAGCATGATTAAAATTCCACCTGTAATTATTACTATGCCCATTATCATGCTTATTGGTTCAATTATTCCTTTTTTATTCATGTTAGTTAGAATAGACTTATGTTTATAAAACTTAAGTTTGGAGATATTTTTATTTAGTGCTGTTTTCTGAATTCTGGAGGGATAAAATTATATCCTTTTCCTCTTTGCAAGTCATTGATAGTTGTGTAATTAAGGTGCGGGTCTTGCCAGTCTGGAATCTTAGCATTGATATATTTTCTGAATTCTAATGGTATTGTAAATGTGTTAGTGTTCTTTGTGGCAGCTTTTATTACACTTTTTTGTCTTCCAATTATAACGTGATGGAACGGATGATTACCTAGTGCTTTCTCTGCTTCGCTCATTATATTAAGATAATCTTCTAATATTTTTTGGTCTACTTTAAAGGTTTCCGTTTTGATTCGAGGATACAGAATATCAGGATATACCATACTATGAAGACTTCTTGTTGCTAAAATGATTTCATATTGTAACTTTGCTGTCTCCGATTCGCTAGAAGATTTGTATTGTTTTGTTAAATCCAAGCTTTTTCTTTTAGCAGTCATCAATGAATCTGCTAGTTCATGACGCATTTCATCATAACCATAAGAGGAATATGATTCAGTGGATACTAGATTCGTTCTTTGTTCAAGGGACGAAGGAGAATTTAACTGTTGAGCATTTATGTTTATACTTAAAAGGGCGGCAAGAGAAGTAATTAATAATCTATTTTTCATAAGAGAATATTAGTTTGTGAGTTTATATATTTTTATGGACTATAAGTTTACAACTGACTCAAAGCCACAGTTGACAATATGGTTAATGCGATTGTGGCTACTGAGGCAGTGAGGATGTAGAGTATCATTCCTCTCTTGAGGTTCTTGGATAATTCATTTTTTTCTTTGAGTTTGTCTACTCCTGAGTCTACGGTAACTAGAGTTTTAGTTAGGATGTAAATTATTTCTATAAGATAAATTCCTATGGCGATTTGAATAAAGTATGGAGGAATCATTTGATTTACATCGAAAAGGTCGGATATTCCTATTCCTAATCCTGCGTCTGTTGCTCCTTCTCCGCCTACTGATTTTATTATTTCTAATTTGTTTAATATGGTGGTAATCATTGTGGAAAGTCCTGCAACTATTCCTGCAAGAAGGGGAGCTAGAAAAACCATGTTTGATTTCATATCTGAAACTATTTCGGCTAGAAGGTCTCTAAGGCGCTGATTTATCTTTTCTATGTTTTTGACATATTCTGAAATGGACATTAAAGAACGAGCGGCAACTTGAAGTCCTTTCTTTACAGATTCTGTGAGGATTCTCATTGCTGTTGAGATGAGAGAGGAATTAAAGTAAATCATTGCTCCTCTTCTTTTATCAAATATTGCTCCTTCAAGAGACATTCCTAATTCTTGGATATTTTGATTAACTAGTGCGAAGAAGCTTTGAGTGCTTTGTCCACGAGTGGAATCTGCAACTTTGGCAAATGCAATTTCTGCTGGAATGCCGTCGCCTAGTCTGTTTCCTAATTGGAATAGGGTGTTTGTGAATTCTATTTCTAATTTTCTTGTGTTTTCTCTTTCTATAATCATCAGAGAGGTTTTCTTTTTGTATACATAGGCAATTCCGAGAGAAATTCCTAAAATCATAAGCATGCTAAGTAATGCTGCTATTGGGGAGAATGGGCCTTTAAGAGAACCATCAAGATTTTTGAAATCAAAGACTTTTAATTCCGAAAGAAAAGGTATTTCTAGATTTTGAAAACCGAAGTCGTGAACTGAAAAGAATGGGAGTTGCATTATCCAAGGAAGAAGTCCAATAATTATTAGAGGGATTGCAATAATTAATCCTATAGTCCAAGGTTTATTTGATTTGAAGGTGTAGTAATTTGGATTTAGTTCAAGTATTGATGAATCTCCATACCCTCCTGGGCGTTTAAGAAGAATTTCAGAGCTCATGTAGAAAACTAGGAATGGAATTAGAATGTCGAATACTACAACGATGTGATACCATTGAACTGCTCCCTTTAGAAGAGTTGAAGCTAGAGGAAGTAATGCTAATCCTAAGGTTGGAAGAATAATTCCTAACATATATAAGTTTGTAAGGGGAGAACGAATTTCTCTAGAATATTTGAGCATTTTTTCATAAACTCCATCAAGAATTACTTGAAGAGATTTTTCTAGGATTTCTACTCTTCTTTGTTCTCCTGGTTCAAATAAGGAGGATTCTATTAAATGGAATGATTCTACAAATTCTGGAGCGTATTCTCTCCAGTATTCTAGATAGTTGTCTAGAGATTGTTTTATGGTTGAGAATTTTCCTATTTCTACATCATAGAATATTTTTTTGAAATCTAGTGCTAATGGGCCTTCGAGATGTTGGGCTGCAAATTCAATTGCTCTTTCTAAATTGGAAGTGTGTTTCATGTAAACTACGAGATATAAAATTGCTGGAACCATTTGAGAAGAAGCTTTGAGTTTCCATGCATTTGCAAGTCTTTTTGGCATTGTGTAGGTATAGTATGCGGCGAATAAACTGGTGATAACACCGAGGAAGATTAACATTAGTTGAATTTGTCCATTGATGAGATATATTGCTAGGGCGATTGCTAGGGTGAAAAAAACAATTGAAATGAATGAAACCATTGAAAGAGTTAGGACTTGGCTTGGATTTACGGAAATGTGGGCATCTTGAATTTCTTTTTCAATTTTTATTCTGTCTTTTTCTGCTACTTTTATACTTAGAATGTTTCCTAGAGATTTTGCCCATTTTTCATATCCTGAATTTTCTACTTGCATCTCTAGTTTGAATTCTTTATACTCTTGGGAGACATGAGGGGAGTTTTCTATTTCTGACTCTATTCTTGCACCATACTTTCTGAGAATATCATTTACATCTGCCATCTTTTTCTATAGGTTATTATATAGAATTGAAGTTATAAAGGTTGCTTTGATAATGGTGGAGGAGGAATTAAGTTATCTATATGTGTTTTAGTATTTAGAAATAATACGGGGAATTCTGTTGGTTGTATCCTGTTTGGTACAGAGTTCCCTGTCCAGAGAATTCTGCGGAAGGATGACCTGATTATCAGAATTCTCTGTAACTAAATTAAATATTAAATCCAATTGAAAATTATTATCTTATGTTCGATTTTAATTGTTTTATGTGCTGGAGAGATATTATTAGGATAGTAATAGTATTGCCTTGATATCTATTGAACTACTCTAAGGACATTAACTTGCTCAGATAGGTTTATCAAAAGATATTTGATGTTTGTCTTTGAATGGGTTTAGTGTGCTGAAGATGTTTAGGAGTGTAATAGAGATTATTAAATCTGCGAGGAGCATTAGATTTAATAAGTGGATTTGATATTAAAAGTTATGAGTAAAAGAGGAGATATTGAGATAGAGAAGTTGATTGGGTGGGGAATTGTTTTTTTATTCTTGGTTTTACTTGTTGTTGGCGAATTTATGTTCAGTAAAAAAGGAATTGGGGCTGTGAGTTTTATTAAACAAATTACTGGGATGGGATGATGGAAAGGAAAGGACAACTTACACAGGGGAAACTTATTGCATTGTTTATTGGAATTTTAGTATTTGTTACAGTGGCATTTTTTCTTTATAATTCTGGATGGTTGGATAAGATTAGAGGTTTGCCTAGTTATGGAACTGGAAATCAGAGTGATAGGTTTGTGGGAGTAGATGCTGATGGAAAGGCAGTGGAAATTGTTGCTCCGATTGTAGGAACTGGAATTTCTGGACCAGGCACTGAATGTCCTATTCTTAAAGGGAAATTGGAGTTAATCAAAACGAGAGGCATGGAACTTTACGAAGTTCAGTTTACCTCTTCTGGGAATACGGGATATTATTCTTCTAAGATTTATATCTCTAATAAATTATTTTCCGAAACTAACTCTAATATTTATGGGCTTTATACTAGTTCAGATACAAATGATTATTCTTACTATGGGGACGTTGTTGTAACTAGCGAGAAAACTAGAGGATATTTTGCCTTTAACGATTGCTGGAAAAATGGAGGGTGTAAGACTGTCGATGATGATTCTAACTTACCTTATAGTTCTTATTTTGAGTATTTGAAAGGAACTTATTTGCTTATTAATCCAAAGACTAAATATGTTTATCTTTGTAATGAGAGTAAGGTTGAGGTAGGGTATTCTAGCAGTATGGATTTATTATTAGACTTAAAGAAGGATATTGAAATGGCAGTTCCTCCAGAATCAAAGAATTATTCTGTAAATTATTTGGGAGGATACACATTCTATAGTTGGAGTGATGGAAAAGGACCAGGCACGTGTAGTCTATGGTATAATAATTATAACCAAAAGTCTACTTGTTTATGTTTGTGTAAGACTACGAGTAATCCTTTGAAAGATTGTGGTGCTGGAGAATGTGTTCCGGTGATTTCTGAAAATGTTCCTTATGTTTTATTAAGTCATTATTTAGATGTCAATACAATTATAAGTCACAATACTAAATTAGAGTTATTTTGTAATACCTTCGATAGTAAGAAAAGATGTATATTAATGGAGAAGAAATTATGATTCGAAATAAAAGAGGGGAAGAAGATGTAGTTTTATGGGAGTATTTGAAAATTGTGCTTGCTGTTATTGTTATTTTGGGATTGGTTTATCTTGGAGCTCAGTTATATGGTTTGTTTAAGGGAAAGAGTGATTTGGCAAAGGCAGGAGTTCATATTGATAATATTGTTTCTAAGATTGAGGGATTGAGTGAGGGAAAAAATATAGTTTATGCTTTGTATTCTCCTAATGGATATGCATTGAGTGCTTGGCCATATAATCAAATGATTCCTAATCAGTGTAAGAGTAAGAATTGGGCTAATTGTGTTTGTTTGTGCAAGAGAAGAGATGGAATTTTAGGGCCTGTTCAAAATAGTCCTGAAAATGTGCTTAAGTTATGTAATGAAGAGGGAATTTGTAAGCAGGTTAAGTCTTCGGTTTTGGTAGGTGGGAGCTTCAGTCAGCAGTATCCTTTGGAAGTTAATAAATTACTTAAGGATGGAACAGGAATAAATATAAGTTTGAAAGATGGGAGATATTATGTTATTCCTGAAGAGGTTAAGAAATAATGGGAAAGATGAATAAAAAAGGTTTTGTGTTCAGTCCTTTAATACAAATTGTAATTTGGGCAATTGTTTTGGGATTGGCATTAGCTGGATTGTATTCATTAATCAAATCTGCGACGGGGGGATAATTTTATAATATGAAAATAACTAAAAGAGTGATGATTGGAAAAAGAGGAGTGATTGAAGCAGAATTTTTAGCAAAGCTTACTCTCGCTTTATTTGGTTTTGGAATATTGATCTTTATTTGGACTCAATTAGCTTGGAGTGGAGGAGTGGATAAAAAATTGTGTCATGAGTCTGTGATTATTAGAGGGACTTTGCCTATGTTGACTCAAGAGATTGTTGCATTGAAATGTAAGCCTGAAAATGTTTGTATTACTGCTGGAACTGGTGGAAAAGATTGTGAAACTATGAAAGATACAAAAGGGGTGACGACTGTGAAGGTAACAAGTACTAAAGATGTAGAGAAAGTTATTGCTAATGAAGTATTGGAATGTTGGAGAATGATGGGGGAAGGAAAGTTGAGTTTGTTTTCTCAAAAATTGGCACAGACATATGGATTTGGGCTTGTTGCCCCAACTTGTGTTATTTGTTCGAGGATAGGATTCAATGCAGGGAATTTGAAAGATAAGGGAATTGATTTGACTCAAATAAATGTTGAGAATTATATGAGAAGTTATATTAAATCTGGAGAAAATAAAACTTATGCAACACTTATCGCTGGAGAGGGAGGAAAGGTGACGGCTAATACTGGAACGATTAGCGTTAAGGAAATTACTGAGAGTACAAATAAACAGGGAGTAGTTGAATTTAGTTTTGGAGAGTCTGAGGAATTTGAAACGATTGAGATTCCTGCAAATCAAGAAGTTAAGGTTTTGGAGTCTTCGGATTTGGCAGTTATATTTATGCAGATTACGGCACCTAAGAGAGGAGAAGTATTTTCAAATACTTTACTTACTGGAGGAATATTGGGAGGAACGGCAATATTCGGAGCTCCTAAATTGACTACTAAGATTTTAGGAACAGTTAGTGCGACTACTTTAGCGGCGTTTATGATTGCTGGAGTTTCTATTCAAAATGCCTTAGTGTCTTATAATCAATATTTTGTGACTGCGGGAAGATGTCTGGATGTTTCTGGATTGGATGAAGCGAGAGAGGGGTGTAGTGTTGTTAGAACTGTTAAATATGATATGGCTGAAATTTCTAAGTATTGTGGAATAGTAGACGGATTGCCTGCATAAGTTTATAATTATGAAATTATTGTTTTGGTGATGGTGATGAAAGAAAAAAGAGGGGAGATGCCCACAATGGAAACATTTATTTTTATTGTATTAAATATTGCTTTTTTTGTTTTAATGTTGTTTTATATTTCTAATAATTTATCTGAAGATAGATTGGTTGAACAGAGATTGGCTAAGCAAATTGGTTTGATATTGGATAATGGTGAGGCGAATACTACTTTTTTTGTGGATATTTCCGAAGGAGCTAAGGTTGCGAAGGATAATGAATATACTGGAGATATTTTCTTTTTGAACAAGAGTAGTGGAGAAATTAAGTTTCAACTTTCTAGAAAAAGTGGATATTTGTTTAATTATTTTAGTGATTATAATATAACTTATTCTATAACGGATAGAGATGCACAGAAGTATTTGTTTTTAGTGTTGGGAGAGAAAAATGGTTAAGATGATGAATAAAAGAGGAGGGGAAAAGTTATTGACTTTTTGGTGGTTTGCTATTTTGACTTTAGTGGTGATTGGAATTGTGGGGGGAGTTTCTTTGATGAGTTATAAGGAGATTGATGTTAAGAGATATGAGGCAGAGACATTGTCCGTTAAATTGGAAAGATGTTTGGTTGATTTGGGGAAATTGAAAATTGATGTTTTGAAAAATTGTGGAGATTTGAATAGAGAATGCGGGTTGAATGATGAGATGTTTAAGGGAGATGGAGCATTCTTTTATGATTTGGAATTGACTAATTCTAATGGGGCGAGAGTTTTATCTTGTAGGGATGGGAATTTGGGATTGAAGCCAAGTTGCTTGTTTGATGCAGATATTAAGGTGAGAACTAATAAGTTTCCAGTTTGTTCGGAAAGAAATGTGAGTTTGAGATATTATGAGGATAAGTGGATTGACGGGAATGTTAAAATTGTTACAGGAAGTAATCAGAATGGGAGAGTTGCAAAATGATTGGGAATTCTAGGGGGCAGGTGGCTGCGGGAATAACTTGGTTTGTGGCTACGATTATTATTTTTGTTATGACGGTTTTGTTTTTCTTTTTGGTTGGAAGTATATCTGGAGTGAGTGGATATGGTAAGACTAGTGCAGATAGTAAAGATGCAAGTGTTTCTTCTGCAATTATTGGAGATAGTTTGGCTAGAAATCAGTTGAATGCTTTTTTGATTTCAGATTTGAAGTTTAGTGATTCTGCTATCGTTTTGGATTATATTAGAGGATTTGATTTTTCTAAAGTAGATTCTGGAGTTTTCAATAGGACTTTGAGCGAGAGAGCTAATTTATTTTTTAGTGGACAGAGCGATTGGGGATTATATGTTTCTGAAAGATTGACTGATAATATAGATGGAATTTATTACACTCAGTCGGCTAGTAGACAATTTTCTGATGGAAAAGTTCAAAATAAGATTCCTTTTCTTGCTCAAGTTAAGAAAGGACAGTGTGCAAATAAATTGAATTATGCTTTTTATCAGTTTAATTCTTTGAATGATAAGAAGTTGTATGTTTGGTTTTGCATTGGAGGAGGAAAATGATTTTCAATAGACGAGGAAGTGGACCTCCTGCGACTGCGATTTTGGTTTTGATGATATTGGCTTTGTATGGAATTACAAGTTTTCTTATTTATCAGTCTTTGAATGTTAATACTGGAAGTATAGGAGATTCTAGATTTGCAGATAATGCCTATGCTTATAAGAATAAGGTGATGTTTTATTTTGAGGTTAGTGCAAGAGAGGCATTTGTTTACAGTTACCAGAAAGTATTGAATGAAGGAGGAGATTTTTCTGAATTGTTTAAGCGAAGAGTAAGTGAGAATTTTGGGAAATTGGATTTGAATGATAGGTTTGTTTCTAGGTTTTATAATCTGACTAAAGATGGAAATTATTCTTATGAATTGGATGATAGTGGTGTGAGCATGACTTATTCAGATATGGTATTTCAATCTTCTTTTGCTATTCAGGAAAATAAATTTGTTTTAATGGCGTTAACGAGTTATAATGAGTTGAATGGAAATTTGGGAATTGTTTATAGGCCACTTATTCAGTTTTCTTTGAAGTATTCAGATATGGATTTGCTTTCGATGGATGATTTTATTTTTAGAGTGAATGAATGTGGGAAGGAATTGAATTGTTTGAGAAATAGTTTTCCAGAATTTGATGTTAGCTCTTCAAATGGTGGAGAAATTTCTTTTGAGTCGAGAGAAAAGTATTTCATTGATGGGAAATTGCAGAGTATTAGGTTTAAGAGATAAATTTTGATATAAATTGTAAATGGTTTTTAATGACTAAGCGAGAATTATCTTATATCTGCCGTGGAGGGATTAATTTTCTGAATTAGGGATATTGAGATGAATTCGAGGTTTTAGTTGGATTGATGAGTGAAGCGAATTAATTTAATTTTTTCTTTGGCAATTCTGAGAAAGATTTATAAAGGAGTTTATTTTAGATATATTATGTTTAATAAAAGAGGAGATGATACCAATCCAACAGCTTTCTTAATAGGTTTTGTTATTGTTATAATTGTTGCAGGAATTATAATTTTTTCCTTTAGTGAAGGAGCAAGAGATTCATTTAAGAAGTTTTTTGCAAGTGGGGGCGGAAAGGATACTGTTTCTTTAGTTTCTACTAGTTGTAAACTTTTGTGTGAACAAGGGACTGCTGATAATTATGCAGGATATTGCGGGAATATGCAAGATATAGTTTATAATAAGGCGTCTTATAATAGCACTTGTAATAATTTGCAAAGTGGAAAAACTTTGAATGGTACTGTTATTCCTGGAGCATTTCCAAAGGATTCATTTGTGTGTGCCTCTGCAACTTGTTAATTTTTTATTTTTATTAAACTGAGTTAGATATTATATAATTGACTTAAATGAATTAATATCTAAGAGTAGGGTTATCTGATGTTTGACTTTTAATTATATTATTGTTCTGAAGTAGATTTATCGAATTGAAGTAATCCTATGGGATGAGCTAAGTCTCTTTTTGGAAAGGGATAACAAAAAGATATAAAAGGCATAGTGGATTATTTGTTTTATGAGTGATGATTATGGTTGTTCGGAGAGGAGAAAGAATAAGAATGATAAGAAGGCGAAGGCTAGATTTAATAGATACAAAAGAGGGGGACATTTGAGAAGTCAGAATTTGTCTAGTGGAAATGGAAATAGAAATACGGATGAGAATAGATAATGATTGGGAATTATTTTTTGATGGGGTTGGCTTTGGTGGCGGTTGTGTTTGCTACATTTAATGATTTAAAGAAGAGGGAAGTGGCAAATTGGATAAATTATTCATTATTGGGTGTGGCGTTAATATTTAGATTTGGATGGGCATTGAATTTGGGAGAATGGGATTATTTGTTTTATGGATTTTTGGGAGTGGCGATAATGTTTGTCATTGGGAATTTATTTTATTATACTCAAGCGTTTGCAGGAGGAGATGCAAAGTTGCTTATTGCCTTGGGAGCAGTATTTCCTTATGGTTCATATTTGGAAGTGGCGATTTATGATATTTTGTTTATTGGAGTTTTGTTGATTGTAGGGTTGTTTTATAGTTTGATTTATAGTGCTGTGTTAAGTGGAATGAATTTTGGTAAATTTTCTAGGGCATTTTCATTGCAGGTTAGAAAAAATAAGTGGATGTTTTTGGTTGGATGGATTCTTGCTCTGCTGTTGATAATCTGGGGAGAAGCAATTATTATGTATCTTGGAGCATTGATATTCATTTTACCTTTGTTATTTAGTTATCTTAGGGCTGTTGAAGAGTCGTGTTTGATTATGGAGATGAAACCTAGTGAATTGAGTGAAGGAGAATGGTTGAATTCAGATGTTAAAATCGGAGGAAAGTGGATAAGGAAGAGCGTTCATGGACTTTCGAATGAGGATATTAAATGGATTAGAAAACATGGGAAGAAAGTTATTGTAAGACAGGGAATTCCTTTTGTTCCTGCATTTCTTATAGCTATTTTAATTATGGGATACGTCTTTTCATTATTAGAGAAGATGAATCTTTCGGATTTGATTTCTTTTGTTTTATAAGCGGAAGTTTAGGTTTTTTGATTATTTTTATTTGTTCGGCTATTTTATTTAATTCTTCCATTGATGATTTTTGTCTTGGGGAGTCTAAATTTAATGGAGCATCGTATATAGGGATGACATGGATTATTGATTCTCCGAATTTTTTTTCAGTTTGAATTTCAGAAGATTTGGCTTTTAGTTTATCTTCTACTCTTTTTGAAACTATTTTTGCAAGGGAGAATGCTTGAGTAGGTATGGATTTTGCATCTATTACTTCTTTTTTGGGAATTATTATTGTGTGCCCCTTAGAGATGGGATTTATATCTAGAACGGCGAGTGCTGAAGCGTTTTCAGTTATTTTTACAGATTCTATTTCTGAATCGATAATCATTCTGAATATTGATTTACGTTCGTCTGATGAGCGTTCTCTTTCTTGTTTTACTAGTGATTCAATTGCTTCATCGGACATTTCTTCTATTTGTTTGAGAGCAAGAGATTTCTTATCTTCTGGGAGAGTTTGAACTTGAGAACGAAGTTGAGTTTTGATGGATGCTACTTGTTCTTTTGTTAATGTCATAGGAGTTTTAGTTAAGAGGGGAATTTAAATTTATGCAGGGGATGGTTGAGGGATAATTATCGGTAAGGATGAGGGATAACTGGAAAATTATTATCTTATGTTTGACTTTAATTGTTTTAATGTGCTGAAGATGATTTATTGGGGAGTAATAAGGTTATTGAAGGAGATATTTGTATCGATGTCGGTCGGGGCATAAACCCATAATGGTATCATTAAGGGATGTATTCTTAGCCTTACCAAGGCTCTTTCCAAAAATAATTAAAATATTTCA
>JBBSYD010000094.1:0-13657 GCA_038045425.1 Nanobdellota archaeon
AGCAATTATTCTCTTAATTTAGACTAGATTTAGGCTATTTTTGCAAACTTCTCTTCAGCTAAATCGGCGCCAGCGACTTCGTCGCTTACCTCAACTACCCGACCAACCGAGAACGAGCTAGCAAGATTCTCAATGCCCGAATTCAAAATGAGGTTCCAGTACAAGTACAACCTCGAAATTCCCGAATCTCTTGTCCAAACTTGTCTTTTTCCAGTTTTATCAGTTTCATCATTGAAAATAGGCAATCCATTTTGGTCATAGAATGTGAATTTCCTTTCACGATTTTGAACAGAAAGTTGAGGAGCAACTATAACGTTTGTATTCTTACTTGGAACTAGTATCAATCCATATTCTGAACGCTCATCATCCTTAATCTCTAAGTTTGTTACTAAAAGTGGTTCTTTGAAACTTCTTACATTTAACTTTTTAGCAAGAGTTTTAGCAAGATAATTATTTGCAGAATTTTGAGAATCGTTTAAGCTTCTAAGAGCTACTGCATTGGTATCTTCATAAGTTCCTCTTAACAGTTCTGGTTCTTGGTCAGAAAGTCTTAATAAATCCTGCATTGATGCTCCTCTTGTACCTTTAGGAGTAACTTTGTCAAGCAATGTTCTTCCAAAAATATTAGAACCTACAATTCTTCCATCAGAATCAAGAGAATAAACATTTAATGTTTTTTGGGCTTTAGGATTATATTCTTTGACTGCATTTTGATATGCTTCAAATCTAGACTTCGCTCTTTCACCTGCCAATACTCTAGCTACTTCTAATGTTCTTGGAAGTAATGCAATTCCATAGTCTTGCTTTTGTGCATTTGTCATGCTTTTTATGAATAAAACCTATTTATAAATCTTTCTATTATGTTACTACTTAAAAGTTAATTATAGAATATAACCGCCTTGCTACGAACGAACCTATCTACTCCATCTCCAATCCTTCTCAATCTCCACAAGTCTTAAAAACTTACAAGACATCGATAATATATGGCTATAAGAAATGAAATTGAAAGGATAAAGCAAAAAATCTTACCTATTCTAAAAGAGAATAAGGTTATTAAAGCAGGCATTTTTGGTAGCTATGCAAGAGGAGAACAGAAGAAAGAAAGCGATGTAGATATATTAGTCGAAATAAACGACAACAACTTAGGTTTGCTTGGTTTCATTAGACTAAAGAATCTCTTGGAAAAAGCAATTAAGAAAAAAATTGACCTAGTTGAATATAGTATCATTAGAAAGGAATTGCGAGAGAGTATATTAAATGACGAAATTCCTATTCTAACATGAAAAGAGATTATAAATTATATTTGAAAGATATAAAAGAGGGCATAAGCCAGATTGAGAATTATATGAAAAATATCTCGGAAGAAGAATTTAATAAAAATAAGCTAATTCAGGATGCTGTTCTCAGAAGATTAGAGATTATTGGAGAAGCAAGCAGGAATATTCCCAGAGCATTAAAAGAGAAGAATCCTCAAGTTCCTTGGTTTGATATGTCGCAGTTTAGAGATTTAATTGCGCATGGTTACTTTGAAGTTAGTATAAACCGAGCTTGGAATGCTGCAACTAAAGAAATCAAAATGATTAAAGAAAGTATGAAAAATATTATTTTAATTTAATCGCTTGTCACGAACGAACCTATCTACTCCATCTCGACAATATCTCCTTAATTGACTTAAACTAGAATACAAATCATTAAATTTGCATAAAGCACTTTACGATTACTTTAAGAATAAATATTGCGTCGCTCTTCCTTTTCCATGCTTATTTAATACTCTTTGCTTGATTGACTATAAATTCTAAGCCATTAATCAGTTTTACCTTTCTTTACTAAACAATTCTTCAATCTCTTTCAAATCAAAATGAACTGCTCCTATATCCTGCATTTTCTTCAATGCTCTTTCCGTGAAACCATTCTTTGAAACAAATAAAAACTTATAAGTCCCTGCATAATTGATGTACTTCGATTTTCTCTCAAGCTCTTCAATTACATCAATATCTAATTGCTTATTTGTCCATTTAACTTCTCCAACCACAAATGTCTTTTCTTTGAGATTATATGCTAGAATGTCTATTTCATTATTATTTCTATCCCACCAAGAGCCAATATTTTCAAAGTTTAATTTTAATCCTTTTATTTCCTTAGTGTTATAAAGAACTAAAAGCTCTTTAACAATTTCTTCAAAGATTCTTCCGACATAGCCATTTAGGTCTTGTTTTATTAAATCTGAAACAAGTTTGGTATTTCCTAAGTTAATGGGTGTTTGATTAGGTAAAATAAATTTATACCAAAACTTGAAGAAATTATCTTTGGTTTGATATCTTCCTAATCTTTCTTTGCCTAAAACTGGGTCTTTTCTGCCAACTAAATCCAGAAGTTCATCAAGTCTTTTAAGATAAGCAGACATAGTTTGCGAGGGAATATTTGTAAAATCTTCTATTTCTTTCATAGTTTCTTTTCCCGAGGAAGTTGACCTAAGTATAGCATTATACTTTGCATGAATCCTTACATTCTCATATTCCAACAGATTTTTCGGCTCTTCGTAAAGAACCGCCCCCTTCTTGAGAACTAAATCAAAAATTCTTTCATAAATATCGCCTTTGCTCTTTTTGAATTTATCTAAATAATCAGGAGTTCCACCAAAAACAGAATAAGTAATTACTTTTTCCTCTTCTGGCATCTCCTTAAACATAAGCCTAAAATCTGAGTATCGGAACGGAGAAATTTTAATCTTCTGTGCTCTTCCGTACAAAGCACCAGCTTTGCTGTTCGTAATCTTTTGTATCATTCCAATGGAAGAGCCGAGGAGCAGAATAAGAATCTTTTTGTGCTTCAATTTTGAATCCCAAGCATTTTGTAAACTGCTGATATACTCTGGAGCAATATCTAAAAATCTTTGAAATTCATCAATAGCTAAAACAAATGGTTCTTTCTCAGCTTTATCTCCAATGTAGTTTAAGAATTCGTAAAAGTCGTTAAACACTACTTTTTCTTTAAGCTGTTCTTCCACAGCTTTGGATAGGTACTTTAGAATTTCACTTTTTTGGGTTACTTCAACATAAAAATAAAATTGGTTTTTTATATTTTCTAAAAATTGTTTAACCAGTTCTGTCTTTCCAACCCTTCTTCTGCCATAAACAACAATCATCTCTCCAGATTTTAAATTGCTATATTTGCCTTTAAGCAAATTCAATTCATCTTTTCGGTCATAAAATTCTTTTTCTGCCATTTTGTTGTCATATTATTATGATGATAATGTTATAATATTATCATGTTAATATTAGTATATAAATCTTTTGTTTACAAATGTCAAGAACTAAAGTTCTTGAGCACCTCAGGAATTGAAATTCCTGATGGCCTCGAAGATAATATCTTCTCAGCCTCGAAAACCAAGGGTTTTCTCAGTCTTAACTAAAAGACTTTTAGTAAGTTTAAGTTACTTTAAGTAAGCTTTAAGTAATTTATACTTCTTGGTTTCAAAAGATGATGCCGGCTCACTTGTCACGAACGAACCTATCTACCTCATCTCGACAATACATAAAAACTCAAAAATCTAATTCACCCTATTAGTATCATAAATCCCAGAAACATTTGTACCCTGAACTTCTTTAGGAGTATGAAGATATCTAAACTTTTCGTATCTACTAGTAACATTAGTATCTCCCCCATTCGCAATATATTCTTCATCTATCTTATCTCCAGCAATATCTGCCCAGACAAGTAAAGCAGAAATGCCCAAAGCTCCAAAAAAAACAGCTCCTGCAATTCTAACATTTCTAAACGGCTTAATATTAAGTAATTGTATTAAACCCATATTTCCTAAAAGTTAAACTACTATATTAATCTTTAGCTTCCTCTTAACTCAAACTTAATATTAACTCCAAAATGACAACAAACCAAAGATTTATATATCTACCAATATCCAAACTTCTATGAAAACAAACGTTAAATCTTTAGCATTAACAGCATTACTAGGACTTTCCACAATTATTGCAGGATGTAAAAATTCAGTTTCTCAAAACACACCAGATAACACACCAGACCCATCTCAAGTTACAACTAATCTTGTTGCCCCATGTCCTTCAAACCAACCTACTAATCAATCAGCTATGCCTACCAATTCAGTCACTCAATCAACAAATACTCGTGCTCCATCAACAAATGATTACAAATTAAATAGAGAATTACACACGGAAATTGGATTATTCTCAAATAAAGATCTTCCACATATAATGAAACCGATACAAGTAAATGATGAACTTATTTATGCTAGACAAATGCCTACAAATCATCCATTTAACACATCTATCACAAACATTCAGGTAAATCCTGCAGGCAAACTAGAAACAAATGTTTCTACTGCAATAGAAGCACTAGGAACTTTCCCATATATATTTAACTATGTAAATAATACGGCGCTTTATTTTGATTCAGCAGGACGTGCTATTAATCTAGAAACCAAAGGACATAATTATATGCTATTAAAAGTAAAAGCGGATGAAATTGATTTTGATATGCATGGAAAATATGCAAAAAGATGGGCTATACCTAAAATGTCAAAATCTACAAATTCATTAGTTCAATTAACTTTAACTGAAGAGAATATGTCTCTTGCAGACCCAACTATATCTTATATTCATGTAACTCCTGCAGGTAATCTAGAAACAAATACTTTTTTTACACCGAGATATAATGGATCAGATAAAGACGACTATTCTGAAATGAAGCATCTACTTGTGAGAAAAAAAGGACTACAATATGGATTCCATCCAGACGGACATCGTTCATTGAGAGGAGATATTTATATTCCAGTTTCAGAAGAAATTGTTTCAAATAGAATTTACACTCTTAAAAATCAAACAAGTGTAAGTAATGCAACAGCAATAAATTCATTTCTAAAACCAAAGAAATCCTCTCCAAAAGGAAGAACCGTAGGAAATGTGTCTAGAAAAGTTTTTTAACGAAAATCTAATATTCTAATTTATAACTTACTTGAGATGAACCATCTATGGATATTTGTTCAAAACCTAATTCATTCATATTATTTTCAATAATGTTAATATTATTATCAATCGTGCATTCAGAAGTAAATCCAACCACTTGACTATTAACTCCATTCAATTTTTCTAATACAACTGCATTAAGACTATATCCCGTGCTACTTTTCTCCAAAGTAACATAATTAGTATTCTGCTCCAAAGACCATCCCAATTGACATCCAGCATCAATATTATTAAAATATCCAACAAAAACGTCCTTATTAGCCGAGCCAGATGAAGCTCCATCGCTAATTCTCCACAACCTCAGCATATCAAATCCCCCCATAACTATTCCAGAATTACCGGAAGTACTAGAAGAACTCACAGCACTTCCCCCAGAATTAACATCAACAAAATTATTTGCCAGCAAAAATGCACCCAAATCACTAGAACTACAATCACTACCTCTATTTGAAACAGCATTAATTATCTTTTCACTAATACTAGGCAATATAGAATATCCCTTTATTTTTTTATCCAATCCTACCCAACCATCGTTTCCATTTAAACTCCACTTAATATTATCGCATCCTGCTCCAAAAGTAGCAATATAAATATCCGAAAATCTACCTTCATTTGAAGCCCCATTAATAAATTTCCATTTCCCATTAATCGCCTCAGAACTCCCCCCAACACTCGCCGTTCCACTAGTCGCAACTGCATTACTTTGTGCCACCGGCTTAGAATACAAATATCTTGCAACTACATCAAATATTCTTCCTCTCAATTGTATTAACTCTGCCTTGTGAATATTGTAAAACAACTTGCTTTCAATATCACTCGATTGCACATTTGCTTTACTTGCTCTTGCAACAACATCTTTCCCAGCAACTCCATCATCCACAATCTTTTCAACCTCTCCTCTAAAATTATCTAATACTATAGAGCCATCACTCGAACTATAAACTCCCAAATCCTTCTGAAGATTAGCAGTTTGATTTGCCTGCAAATCTTTCAAATTGCTCAAAGTAGAATTTATCACTCCCTTATTGTTATCAGTAACAGCATTAGTTACGCTATTCTTATCCAACCAACATCCTATTTTGGCATCTCCGCAATTTCCAACATTAACATATCTTGTAGGATCAGTTGAACTCGCAGGATTTCCAGTTGAACACACTCGTATAATTCCTCTTCTATAAACATCAGAATTCAATGCCTCTTGAGCTCCAGCTTGCAAATTAGGATTCAATAAAGCCATAGAATTTGCACTTCCAGAAATACAATCCTTCTCTGAACTAATTCCCTGCTTCTCTATTTCATTAGCTGCAACCGAATCGGTAACATAATTTACTGCAAATGAAGTCGACACCTGCTTAAACCCACAACTCTCCTCTCCATTTACATTAATACATAATTCAGTATAACCTTCAGGAGCAGTAAAATCTTTAGTTATAGAAACTTTCTCACCCTTAGGAATAAATCCAGTAGCAACCTGCACATAAGGAGTAGAAGAATAATAACTACTCTGTAAATTACCTTTCAAATAAACTCTATAACTTACTCCAGCATCATTTCCTGCAAAAACATAATAAAATACTTTATACTGATAAGTCGCAGGCACAGTTGCATCAGTATATTTAATGCTAGAGAAATATCCGTGGAATTGCGGAGGACTATCTGGCTGAACAAATGATTTTATCTGCGAAGGTAAACTACTAGAAATAAAAGATTTACAAATTTCAGTTCCTGCTTCTTCTATACTTCTAACTTGGAATGCTTTGAAAGCATTAACTGCATAAACATTAGTCAAATAATCTATAGACTTCTGAGTATTTTGAAATGCTGCACTAACTGTCAAATATTCTGCTCCTCCTCGCGCTCCCTGCCCAGACATCTTAGCCAACAAAGCAGGTAATAATAACTTAGCAATAGGAGATAACTGTTGCCAGAAGAAATCACAAGTATAAATTGAATAAATCAAATCACAAGTTCCCACAACTTGCCCAGAATTTAAACTTTCAGTTAAACAATCTCTATGTGCTTTCAATATTCCAACATAACTATCTATTCCTGCTTTTATTCCAGTTAAACAAACTGGAATCTTTACCTCTGGAAAATTAGGCAAACATAAAAATATACTTCCAACAATTCCAGATTGAACCACATCACTAACAGGATATTGTCCTCCCAAATCACATCTACTATTTGGACAAATAACCGGATCACATAAATTAAACAATAAATTACATTCAGTTGGACTCATGAAACTATAGCAATCTGCCTCGGCACTATTAACCATAGGTTTTCCTTTTTTAATATTACTTCCCAAAACTGAAACAGTACTTCCCAGAGAAGTAGATTGCCTTGATGCCTCTTGAATAGCCTGTATCGCTTTGTTCACATAATTTCTAGTTTGAGCAGGACTTAATCCAGGGAAATCTTCCAAGCTCTGTCCAGTGTTAGTATTAAATTGTCTACAAGTATCATCTCCCATTCCGCTATCAAATTCAGCTCTTCCATTCTTTCCAGCATTGCACACCCAGAAACTAGTAACTCTTCCAGACGCATCAAAAGCACCAATTCCTCCCAACGCAGGAAGAGTAGGCCTAGTCGCAGCATACCATCCATTATTAATATCAATTGGAACAAGTGCAGGCATCCCCTTGTAAGGTTCAGTTTCATAATATCTAACTTCAGGACTCTTTAATGCCGTCTGATAAGAAATACTATCCTTAGCAGTAACTATTGGAAATGATTTAAGCTCTTCACTAGACAAATAATCTCCAGATTGAGTAGGAACTCCATCAACAAAATTGCTCACCATTCTTGCGTTCTTAACCCTATATCCTCCACCTGCAGAATTTTGTTCAAGTTCAGCAAGATAAGTTCCAGTAGCCAAATTATTTCCACCTTTTCCGCTAGTTCCAGTAACAGGAATATAAGTAATAAATTTACTCTGATCTCCTAATACAATATCCTTATTATACAGTGCATTTCTATTTTTATCATCAATAGGCTTAACATCAGTAACAATAGTTTTTCCATAACTATCTAAAGTAGGAATTGCAGGAAGATTATTTGCAACCGCCTGTGCATTTATACTATCATGATAACTAGCTTCCAAAGAAACAGAAATTCTATCTGCTTGCTTAGACAGTTCTTTATCCCAATAAGAAGAATATGCTCCCCCCTTAGACTTACTTTCTAAATTCGCATACAAATCTGTCATCTCTCTATATGACACCGTTCCACTCTGAACAGCACTATCACTCAAAAACTCCCCAACTGTAAATTCACCCCTAGGCACTCCATTAATCATCACAGTCTTCCCATCTGGAAGTTCAATCATATCACTCCCGTATGAAGAATTAATTAATTTCGCAAGTTCAACTCTAGACTTCTGCACATCCACAGATTTATCATTTAATATACTCGCACCAGTTCCCTGTATCTTAGTAATATCTCTATTCACCTTCTCAATTATTGCAGTTCTACTACTTACACTCGCATCGATATCTGAAGAATAATGACTATAACATTTATCCATACTTCCTCCAAAATTGTCAATCTCATCCTGACACTTAGATTTCCAAAATGGCATAACCTGCTGTCTAGCCAAACTACTTCCACTCAATCCGGTTATCAAATTCTTGAATGTCAAAACTGCAGCAGTTGCAACACACGCAGTCTTCAATCCAGTTACTACCGTTCCCAATCTATTAGAAATACTATCCCATGATTTTATACTATCATTCAAATTCTTTATCATATCTTTAGTTTTATCAGGACTAAACTTTATCGCTCTCTTTTCTATTCCTATTTTTATTGTAACATTAGTCTTTGTCTCGGTATTATATGCCTCTGGAATCAATTTAATAACAGCTGATTTTTTCAAATTAGCTTTCTTGAATACTAACGGTTGTCCACATAACTTTCTACTCTCTCCAATTGCCAAAGTATTAGAACCAAAACCTAACTTTCCAAGTTCATCACAATTACTAGAAATTGTAACTCTATTCTCATCTATAGAAGTAACTTGAATATATTTTTGAGGAATCTTTCCATCAGCACTTGCAGGACTAATCTCATATTTACTATTTAATGCAATCTCCAGATTATTATTACCATATGCAAATTCTCCAGTTGTTTTTTCCTTTGGCTCACTCAAAGAAACAAGTCTAACATTTCTATATTCATTATCCAACTTAACAACCGAACTAGATTTAGTGCTATCAAGATAATAAGAAGAATTCAAAGTCTTTTCATAAATTCTAGCTTGAGCTGATTTAGGATAAGTATCAACAAAAAGTTTATACAATTCAAATGCACTCTTCTGCTTTCCTAAACTCTCTGCCAAATCAATTGCTTGCTTTAATGCCTCTTCCCCATAGATAGTTTCAGAAGTTTCAGATTTTTCAGCAGGATAAAGACTAGCAACCTTCTTATAATTAGAAATAGCTTCTGTAAAATTACTCTCCGCTTCTGCACCTAAAACTGCATCCTGAATAGCCGAAGCATCATTAGCAACCGATTTCAAAAACAAATTAACTTTACTTCCAGGACAACTTACAAGCACACTTCCACTATTAGAATTATTTGAATCAATAAGTATCTTTTCAACAATACACCTATCATTCATAAACTTAGAACCCTCATAAACATCAAATACATCTACCCCCTTACTATTACTCATCTCAATTGTCGCCTTCTTACTCCCCATGTCCTTCAATCCAGCAAATTCAACTTTCAATCCTGCCTGACAATAACTTCCAGGAAGATAAATAGTATCTGAAAACTTCCCATAAGGCACAGTTACGCTATTAAACTTAACATCTCCATGATATAACGAAATTCTAGCAGATTGAGAATTTATCTCCTCAACTCTAACAAAAAACTTTCCAGACCAAAAACTCTGCTTAAACTTATTCTGGTCCCATTCTTCATCACTCTGTTCATTTAACATAAACTCTGACCTTCCCACTCCCAAAACATTTCCAGAATTATAATGCACATTTGCCTGTAACTTAACTTCCAGACTTTCAGGCATACTACTTTCATTAGTCTGTTTCTTCAATACAACAACAGTATATCCAATATTAGTTGTAACTGGATTTCCTAGCAAAACATCATTAGTTCTAAAAGCTGCCTGCGCAGGATGAAACGCCACTCCCGAAACCTCTTTAGGATAATTTCCACTGAAACTTAAACTTCTTATCTCCTTAATATCTATTAAAGGATTAATTTTCAAAACAGACAACTGACAAAATACTGGAACATTCTGCTCTTCCAATAAATCGCTTCTTACAACTGCCGGTTGACAAGCTGCAGGAAATACTTGCAATAAAAGATCCTGTCTAGCCCTACAATCAGAAGCATTATTTAATATTGGCCAATAAGTTCCAACGTTAGAACCATAATAAGTACTAAAACTAGGACTAACTGTCTGCTGATTAACATAACTAAACGAGCTAGTTAATCCCCAAACTCCACTAGTCAAAATCAGAACTCCCAAAACAAAAAACCAAATATTATTCCTCATGAAAACTCTGCCTCCAGAGTTCTAGATTCAAATAATACATAATTAGTCTGAAGTTGTTCAATTGTATTTGGAGAAGGTAAACTCTGAACTCTTAATGTTAGCTTTCCTTTGCTCAACTGATCCTCAAAGAAATAATCAGATACACTCCCTCCGGCAATCAAAGCAGATTGCAAAGTAGTTTCAGGAATAGCAATATTGAAACATCTATCTTCCGTGCCTCCAAACAATCCAGAAATTCCAGATTTAGCAACTTCGACACATTCCTGTCTACTACTTGCAGGAATCTTAAGAGTAGAATTACCATAAACATAAACCTTAACAGAATAAATTCCCTCGGACAATTCTGCATTTGTATTTTCAGGAGGAGTTACGCTAGCAGTTCTATTTCCATCAAATGAAACTAATACCGTCCCACTTGGAGCCTTTCCATCCACCAAAACCTCAACGGAAACATTATACAATTTATCAAGAAATACTTCATGCTCAACTAATTCATCATTGGTAGAAATCATCTTTTGAGCATCTGCATATCCCGCAGATTCAACTCTCAAAAATCCATTAACACAAGCAGGAGCTCCACCTTCAAATATCCCTCCTTCACTCTCTCCCAATAAACATTCCTGTCCCAAACAACTATAGTAAACTCTTCCATCAATAAGATTATATTTATTATCTTTTATGCTAACTTTCAAATTCTGAACAGGATACGCACAAACATCCAAATCATCAGGCAATTCTTCATCTGGAACACTCAATCCTTTTCTAGGCATGTTCTTATCAATAATTACTGCCAATGGAAATTGAAATATCTCATCTCCCTTACCTATCTGCACCATAACTGGAAAACTCAAATCATAAACATAATGATATGGAACATAACAAAAGCCCATTATTCCCAATCCCTGCTGATTTCCTACTGGCTGTGCAACCAATGCAGATTGGCTAACTCCATCACCATTTATTTCTATCTTCTGTGGCCAAGATTTAGAATATAATAATCTTATATTACTACTTGTAGAATAATCAACCGTAAAATACTTCAAATCTCCCTTTGCAGATTTCTTATCTCCAAATTGAATTCTTGCAAGATTTACTTCCAATCCCTGCTGTAACTCATTAACAATATCTCCAGTCTTCCAAATCTTAGGATTACATTGAATCAAAACTCCGTCCACTGGAGCATACAATCTCAAAACATCATTAGAATAATTCTCTAGAAATGATTCAATTAACTCCTTATTGTAAAAGTTCAACGCTTCATCAAACAAACTTCCCAAGCTACTCTGAATTTGAAATTCTTTAGAACTCAGTTTAACACTTTCTCCCGCATAAGTCAAAGTTAAATCAGAATTCAAACTAACTGCAACTGAACTTGAAGATACCTTAGCACTAGCAACTGGCTTCCCCACAACTACATCAAATCCTCTTTGATAAAATGAACTAAAATCACATTCTCCAACTCTCTTTTCAACATAATCTCCTATTTCTTTTTCTAAATTATTTTTCGTAGGGACATTACTCTTTGCAACACCATTTCCAGAAATCCAAAACCAATAAGGAACACTAAAACCCATAAAATTCAAATGAGAAGAAAATGGAGCATAATCACTTCCCGGAACGTAAACCCCAGAATTCACCCTTCCTCCCTGAACTCCTGCTAAATCTACTGCATCTTTCAAATCTTGAGTTACACACCCTTCATAATAAGTATAAATCTCTTGAAAATTCTTAGGCACTCCTCCTGTAGATATAGAATCAAAAGCAATAAAATAAACCCCTATGCCAATTACTATAACTATCGCAAATATCCAAAAAATAGTTGCCTGTCCTTTATTTAGCATCTTTACCTCCCCTTGAAACCTTAGTTTTAATCAAATTCATTATCTCCGAATTGATATCTCCATCTATAGATTCCTTAAACTTTGCCCAAAGTTTCTCGTCTTCAACTAATAGAAGATATTTTTTCATTCCTCTCTCCAGAAATCACATATAAACCTAATATTTAAATCTTGCTTATTAACTTACTTAGTAACTTACTTAGTAAGTCGTTTACGCCTAATATAAATCAACACAGCCAATATAATCAAAGATAATCCAAAAGTCACAATCCCACCCATCCAAATATTCTTCTCACCAGACTCATCAACAAGAAATCCAGTAACTCTATTTTTTCCAGGAATAACTCTTAAATGAACCCTAGAATTAATATTTGCCAAACCATTCGTGAATATAATAACTCCATAATATTCTCCCAATTTCTTTCCCCTAAAGCATATTCCTATTGAATTATCAGAATAAAATTTAGAAAAATCATAATTTACCTCTAGTCCTATTTTCTCACCGAAATAAGGATAATCTTCAACCAAAAGTGAATTATAATATCCCCATTTATCCAGAACATTTAAATTATCATTAACTCCCACAATAAATTTTTTACACCCCTCTTCTCCCAAAACTAATTCCAAATCCAATTTAGAAGGAGAAACACTAAAGTCATATGCCTGCACACAACTTAAAAAATGACTAAATACCAATAACATCAAAACGTATTTCAGTTTCATAATTCAATAAATCCTGTGTCACATTCACCCCGCTCAAATTCAAAATCACATAAAATTGGTCCGTTCTTACTCCCCCCGTAGTTGGTACAGTAATATTAAAAGAAAAATCTCCTAATTTTTCAAAGGGCACATCTATTCCAGAAGTCCCGTTTACCGTATGCGTCTTTTGTTCTCTAAAATAAAGATTTTTCATAATATTATCACTAACATTATTCAATCTAGGACGCACATTTATTGCTGTATTTCCAGTGTTATTTATCTTAACTGTAATCTCTTCACTAACATCTCCCTCTGTCACATTTCCAAAATAAACAATATCTGGAACTTGAATACTTACAATAGAAGTTGGAGTGCTATCATCCAAAATATTAACATTAAATATACTAATATCTCCTGCCTGAACGACAATAACC
This sequence comes from Nanobdellota archaeon, assembly GCA_038045425.1. Classification (GTDB taxonomy): domain Archaea; phylum Nanobdellota; class Nanobdellia; order Pacearchaeales; family GW2011-AR1; genus SICV01. The sequence goes on from JBBSYD010000094.1 coordinate 13,493, forward strand.
CCTAAAATAATCGAGAAAACTGCAACAACAAAGTAAATACTCACTCTCTGCATAGTGTAATGGATACTAATCTAATATATATGTTCCAGTATATAAGTCTTTCTTTTACGCCGGCTACATCCCAAATAGATTTTTGAATAGAAATCTAGATCATTAAATGCAAAT
>JBBSYD010000095.1:0-5553 GCA_038045425.1 Nanobdellota archaeon
ACTTTGATATTTTCTAGAAACAAACAAAAACCTTCGACTCTTGTCACGAACTAATTCATCTATTTTGTTGCATGCATTCCCTCTCGATTCTATTTATAACGATGCCCCGTCTGAGAATAATAAGTAAACTAGTACTATAATAATACTAAAAAAATACACTCCTTAAATATACCAAAATGGGTTTAAGCACGGTCGGGGTATAAGAAAGTAATTTTATCCGAATGCTCTACGATAGTCTTGGATGGTTACTGAGGAAACGCCCTTTATTGTTGCAAGTTTAGCTTCAACGAGGTCGGTGCCTTTTGATTCTGGCATGTCTAGTTTCATTATTACTGCTTTAAGCCCAAATGCAATAGGTTCTTCAGTGAATGAGATATTAGTTGCACCTTCGGCCTTAAGTGCTGTTTCAGCATGGTGCTTGATTGCATTCAAATCTTCTGAAGGCGATTCAGGCATTAGCTTTACTTTGATTACTACTGTTGCTGGCATAAATGGAGGTTGTAAAAATGGTTTATAAACCTTTACAGAATTTTGATTTTTGCAAAATTCTCTTTAGACTAAAAAAAGTAATAACTAGAATAAAATAAAAAAAGAGAAAATAAAAATAAATGTTTATTTATTCTTTGAATAGGGCAATTATTTCCCAGATTCCAGAAAGTCCTACTAATGCATAAATTATCGTAGCGACAGTTCCTGCGCCAAATATTGAAGCTACAACATTTACATCAAATACTGCTAATCCCCAATTAAGTGCGCCGATAATTACTAGAACTCTTGCAATCCAATCAACGGTGTTCATTTTTCATAACCTCCTTTCACATTTTATATACGATAAATGAGTATATAAATGTTATTTTTTCGTTGAGGAGTTGGTTGTTTTTGGGTAGCATAATGCTTTTAAACTAAGTGTTTTTTGATGAGGGATGGATAATTATTCTCAGCTTTTGGAAAGAATTGCAAAAGCTGCAAAAATGAGCAGTGAAGAGGTGGACAGAAAGGTAGAGGCAAAGAGAGCAAAATTATCTGGGCTTGTTTCTAGGGAAGGAGCTGCGCAAATTGTTGCTGCGGAATTGGGAATTAATTTTGATCAGGAGAAGATGAAGATTTCTGAATTGGTACAAGGAATGAAAAGAGCGAATATTGTTGGAAAGGTTTTGGAGATTTCTCCAGTTAGAAGTTTTAATAAGAATGGAAGGGAAGGGAAAGTTGTTAATCTAGTTATGGCTGATGAGAGTTCTAGTATGAAAGTTGTTTTGTGGGATAGTAATCATATTTCTTTAATTGAAAATCATGTAATAAAAGAAGGAGATGTTTTAGAAGTAAGCAATGGGATGGTAAGAAATGGGGAGTTACATTTGTCTTCATTTTCAGATATTAAACAGAGTAATGAGAAGATAGAGAATGTTGCTTCAGTTAATGCTGTAAAAAGCATGAAGATAAAAGATGTAACAAATGGACAGAAAGTTAAGTCTAGGGCTTTTATTGTTCAGGTTTTTGATCCAAGATATTTTGAAGTTTGTTCTGAATGTGGAAAGAAAGTGATTGATGAAGAATGTAAGGTTCATGGAAAAGTTCAGGCTAAGAAAAGAGCATTATTGACTGCTGTTTTGGATGATGGAAGTGAGACTATTAGGGCAGTGTTATTTGCAGAGCAAATTGCTTCGTTGGGAATAAAGGATGAGGAGTTATACTCTTTGGAAGCTTTTAATTTTAAGAAGGCAGAGTTGTTAGGTGAAGAGTTTGAGTTTTTTGGAAATGTTAGAACTAATGCTTTGTATAACACTACTGAATTAATGATTGAAAAGATTGAAAAAATTGATTCGCAGGTTTTGATTAATGAGTTTCAGGGAAGTAAGTAGGTTTTAGATGCTTTAGCATTAAGAGTCTATTTTTATGTTTATTTACGAAACATATATAATTTTTGAATAAATATTATGAATAAGACTAGATTAACTTTGCTTTTAATTATATTTCTTATGTTTTTTGTAGTAGTATTTTCTTTTGTTGTTAAACCTTCTTTAAAGTATAGCTCTCCCGCTAGTGGAACAATAGGAGATGATTGCAAAATAGATGCTGATTGTTCATCTTGTACAGAGTCTTGTGTTAATAATATTTGTACTAAAAATAAGAACGAGTTTTGTAAAGGGAGGGGCAAATATTACAATAATCTTAAGTGTTGTGTTGATCCTAAAGTTTGTTGTATGTATTATCGTTCAGAAAGTGATAAAACTAAGGGGAATCTCTATCCTACTTGTCTTCCTTCAGATAATATCGGTTATCCTTGTTCAGGAGTAGCTACCGGGTAATTGTTAGTAGATAAAGTATAAATGAGTCAAATATACCTAACGTTATTATCTGATGTTCAACTTAGCTGTTTTAATGTGCTGAAGATTATTTTGTAGGATAAGCACAAATATTATCGAATTGGAATTTTTAGTGAGTTGTTTCACCGGGCATTAACTTGTTTAGGAGTTAGTTTCGAATTAAATTTAAATAGTTCTTTTATGTTGGGTGATTGATGGCGAATAAGAGTAATTGGATTGTTATTGGGGCGATTAGTGTTTTGATTGTGATTTTGGTTTTGAGTTTTAGTGGGATTCTTAAGACTCCTAAGTTTTCATATTTTCCTAATAGTGGAGGGAGTTGCAAAATTGGAGAGCAATCTTGTCCTCAAGGAAATGGAAAGTCTTCGCTTTGTTGTGCAAAAGGGGAAGTATGTAAGAAGTGGAATATTGGTTCTCTAAAAGATCCAAATATGAAAGGGCTTTGTTGTCCGGCAGGATATGAATTATATACTGCTCCCGGGTTAGGTGGACTTAGGTTTTGTAAAAAAACTTGTTTAGATGGAGAAAGCAGTTGCGGTTTAGAGTGTTGTCCTAGCGATAAACCGTTTTGTACTGATGTAAATGGAGGTAAATGCCAGAAAGATAATACCTGCGATGTTGCTAATGGAGATTCCATATGTCCAACTACTGCTCAGGTTCCTGATTCTAAAATAACTTCCGCTAGAGGTTGTTGTTATGCGAAAGATAATGAGACTTGTGTCAGTACTCAAATAGGTATATTTCTTATAAATCCCGTGACTAAAACGGAATATTTGTCTAAAGGTGAAACTATCGGTGCATGTTCTAAAACTAGTTGTCAATCTGGTGAGCAACGTTGTAAGGGGTTGCGTATAGATAATGGCGTAGGTAGTGTACCTTCGTATCATATGGAAAACGTGCTTAAATGTTGTTCTCCAGGTGAATGTGAACAAGATGCAATTACTGGTGAGCCCAGATGTGTTAAAAGAAATTAAATAAGAAGGTTTAAATAGTTGTTACTTTAGGGTAGTATATGAAATTAAGTGGTAAATTAGCTATTGCAGGAGGAGTATTGGCAGGTTTAATAGGAGTTTCTACTCTTATTGACAGAAATGATGTTAATCGATATCTTCAAGAGAATCTTCCTCGAGAATTGCAGGTTGGAGAATATGGTGCGATATTTAACCATTCTACTAATTTACCCGGATATTGTGTAGATTACATGATGGTTTGTACTGAGCGTAAGCGTAATCTTAGAATGGCAAATATAGATATTCGAAGGGATAATGTTGATTCTTCCGGTTTTGTTGAGAGTGCTAGCGTTTCTCGAAATTTTTTAGGAGGATGGACTATTAAAACAAATAACTCTATTCCTGGAAGTCTTCTTTCAAATTGTTTGAAAGACGGAAAGAAATTGAATACCTTATATGATGAATGTGCAAAAGAAGTTGGACTTAGAGATACTTTATCTTTACCAGTTAGAGAGAGACATCCATATTTATCGCATTGGGAATAATTTATTTTTTCGTTAATTCAGTCTTTCCATAATTTTTTAAATTGAGCATCTAAATTGGTCTCTGTTAGGGAATTATTAGTATTTCCTCTCTATCCAATTATAGGATATTTTGTTAGTCTTATTGGAGGGTTTGTAGATTGATAAGGGGTGAAGTTTAATTTTTCTATGTTCAGGCCGAGAAGATTTTGTTTTTCAAGGGAAACGGCATATCCTTTTAATTCCGGATTTCTTGGAACATAGGAGACTCCTTCTGATTGAAATGAGGATAAATATACTCCTGTATAGCATTCTATTAGCAAGTTTAGAGGAGTAAGGTTTTCTTTAAGCATATGATAGGTAAGTGCTCCTGAAAGTAATACACTCGATACAATAATTGCAAGTGTTCGATTTTTCATATTTTATCAGGATATGGGAGATACATAAATGTTTTTACTTATTTTTGTTATTAAATTACATAACTAAGTGTATAAATCGGGGAAACTATAACTCTTGGAATTAAATTTAAATAGGTGCTATGTTTTAATTATCGAATGGTTGGTGAGAGAAACGGGATTGTTTTTGGGGCGATTAGTGTTTTGGTTGTAATCTTAGTTTTGAGTTTTAGTGGGATTCTTAAGCCAGTTTATTTCGGTGTTTCTGCTTCGGGTAGTGGGAGATGTACTGCTGAAGGTTGTTCGTTTTGTCCTTTGACTGATACTCCTAATGGAAATTCTTGCTGTTTAAAAGGCGAAACTTGTTTTACGGAGATGGGAATAGATGTAGAAGAGTATATGAAAACTGAAAAAAAAGTTGCGAAACTTCTTAGAGTTTGTTGTCCAACTGGGTCTACAAAGTACTCCTGGTATATTTCTTTTTTAGGTTCAACTGTTGGATTGTCTTGTAATTCTAATTGTGCTAAGGGATTTGAAAGTTGTATTCAAACTTGTTGTAATAAGACGACAAGTACCTGTAACGAAATAGAGTTGGAAGTTACTGGTCCAAATCCAGATCTTCTGGGTGTTTGCATTCCTAAACAAGGATGTGCTTCTGGAACGACTGCTTGTCCTTTAGGTGAAACTGATGTAGATGATATGACTGGATGTTGTGTAAATGAAAAGCAAGAATGTAAACAAGTGTTTGATGATAAAAATAAATTGGTAATTTCTTATTGTTCTGCTTTGGAAAATTCATGTTCTAATACTAAAGAATTTTGTTCTTCTAGCTTGATGGGTATGAATTATTCTATCTGTTGCCCGATTGGCAAGTGTCAGACGAATTTAAATCAATTACCTTATTGTTCTAATTAATTTATTTCCAAAGAGCATTAAATTTATTATCTAAACTTTCTTGAATGAAGTCTGGTTTTTTAGACCATCCTTTTCCAATAGAGTATTCTAATGCTATGGGCTTATTGGTGCTTTCATGAGGTAATAGATAAATTCTTTTTTTTATTGGAACTCCTAAAATTGTTTTTCTTTCAAGAGATACGCCATATCCCCTAATGTTCTGATATGCTGGAATTTGAATGCTTTGATCTTCTGGAATATAGGAAACTCCATTTTCTTTTATTGAAGCACTTTTTATTCTTTCAGCTATTTCTTGGGGATTAGTAATTAGACTTGCTGTTCCTGCTAGCAATGCTCCTGAAACAATGAGTGCTAAGGTAGTATTTTTCATATTTTAGGTAGGCATGTTAAGTATATAAAGTAACTATAAAGCATCTTCGTGGAAAAGTAAAGAAGTAAATTAATTCTT
>JBBSYD010000096.1:0-988 GCA_038045425.1 Nanobdellota archaeon
TTTGCATTTAATGATCTAGATTTCTATTCAAAAATCTATTTGGGATGTAGCCTGTGGATGAGAAATAATTAAATAGTCTTAGCTGTTTAATTTCTTATGGCTGTTGAGCATATAGTTTTGGTTGAAGGAGTTTCAGGGAAACCTCTTTTTAATACCTCGGAGGAGTATGAATTATTTAGACAGGAATATGGGGATGCAGTTAAACCTCAAATGGATTATTGGGCGGAATGTCATGCAAGATCGGAGTTGGATGCTAGAACTCGGATGGTGGATTAATTTACCTGGTTTAGTCGTTTTTTAAGGATAAACTCATTTTTAGAAAGTCTTATAAACTTCTTTTCATGTAGGATATTAGACTTCATTTAATGAATTACATTACGATTTATTGATGAATTACATTACAAAAGATGGTATATGAAAGATATATAAAAAGAGGAGGAAAAACGTATGGACCTTATAAGTATGAGAGTAAAAGAGTAAATGGAAAGGTAGTGAATAGTTATGTTTTTTCTTCGTCTAAATTGTCTACATCTAAATTAAATTCGCACATGGGTATTGGAATATTTGCTTTAATTCTTTTTCTAGTTATCGGTGTTGGATTTATAGTTTTTAATGGCGATTTTACTGGAAATTCAGTTTTGGAAGTTGGAGATGTTTATGCTTATGGCGAGCAATTAACTGGGCATTTTAATGTTTTATTGAATTCAGGGGAGTTAATTCCTTCTGAATCAAATGTTCTTATAATTAATGGAAATCAAACTATTTCTTTACCTCTTTCTTCTTTGCTCAATATCTCTTCTTCTTCTGGGACTTTTTATGCTGAAAATGTAAATCTTAATGGTTTAGGTAATGGTTATGGAATTGAAGGTAAAAAAAGTATAATTCCTGATGTAAATTTTAGGTTGAGAATATTTAGTGAAAATAATATTGATGATGGAGATGGGAATTTAGGGAATGGTGGAAATGGTAATTTAGGGAATGGTGGAAA
>JBBSYD010000096.1:1088-6568 GCA_038045425.1 Nanobdellota archaeon
TGGTAATTTAGGGAATGATGGAAATGGTAATTTAGGGAATGATGGAAATGGTAATTTAGGGAATGATGGAAATGGTAATGGGAATTCTGAGAGTGTTGTTCCTGAAACTTCAAGTGAGATAATTTCATCGGAGACATCTGTGGGTGTAGGAAGTTCTGAGATAGTTGTTCCTGAAACTTCAAGTGAAATAATTTCATCTGAGACATCTGCTGAATCTACGAGTTCTGATGGTGCTGAGAGTGTTGAGAGTTCAGAGAGTGAAAGTTTAGTTAGTTCTATTACTGGTGAGGTAATTAGTGAAAATGAGTTTGAAATTGAGGGAAATGCAAAGAAGGGAAGTGATTTTGTTTATAATCTTGAGAATAAGCAAAGTGCTGAAATTGTTGAGGGCAGTGTAAATGTTGGAGGGGTTGAAATTGGAGATGATAAAATTAAATTAAAGATTAAGGGAGATGTTTTAGAAGCAGTTACAGAATATTCTATTGAAGAAGAGGGATTTGGTTCGGACTATTCTGGCGATGAACGTTTAACTTTGTCTATTGATTTGTCAAAGTTTAATCTGAAGGCGATTGATAAATCTGTAGCTATCAAACTTGTGTATAACGATGTAATAATTGCTGAATCTGAAAAAAAGATTAAATTAGATGATAATAATGTTAGTGTTCCCGTGGATGAAGAAAATACGACTGATGTTTTGACTGGAATAAATGAGAGTAATTTAACAATTTTAAATGAGACAATTTTGAATGAAAGTCTTTTGGGCAATATAACTAATGTAACGCTGTCTAATATTCAGTTGATTAGGAATATTTCTACTTTGAGAATGTTATCGGGAAGCTCTGCTTTTCTTGATATGAGCGAGTATTTTTCTGGGGCTGAAAATTATTCAATTAGTTTTATTAAAAATATAACTACTACGATTTCTGGAAACAATGTTGAATTTATTTCTGATGCAGGATTTTATGGAGCACGAAAAGCAAAAATAACTGCTTATTTTGGAGAAGAGACTCTTGAAAGTAATTCATTCAATATTTTAGTTTCATCGGGAGTAGCGAATGTTGTAACTTCTCGAGAGAAGATTAGAGTTGGCGATTTGGTTAAATGGACTAAAAATGTTACTCTTGATAATCCAGAAGCTACAAGTGTAATAATTCCTGCAGGTGCTTCTAATGTTTCTGTTAAGAAAGGAATTGATGGCGAAGTTGTAAGTGCGGAGTTGAGAGGGATTTCTGGAAATGTTGTTTTAGAATCGGATTCTTCTCAGGGTATTCTGTCTAAATTATTTAATAGAATATTTGGAGTTTTCAGAAGCATTAGTGGAAGAGTTGTTAGCGATTTGGTTGAGCAGAGTGTTAATTCATCGGATGATGTTGAGGTTGTTTTGGATGATAATGTTACAAATTATATTATTGAGTATTATACTGCTTCTCCTCAGTTGAATGTTTCCGATACTAATTGGGGCAAGAGAGTTGTTGTTTCTGGACCGGACAGTGTTTTATATGAAGATGTAATTGCGTTTACTAATTTGAGTAATAGAATAAGAATTGAGGATGCATCAAATATAAAAGTTTATTGGCTTACAAAAACAAATGTGACTTTTGTTTCAAAGAAAGCTGAAGATGTAGATGATGTAAAAGTTGTTGAAGAAATAACTGGAGACGAATTTAATTCTACTTCTGAAGTGGATGCGGTTGTAATTGAGAATGTTGGAGATGTTAATTCTTCTGAGTTGGTTGGTTCTTTGGATAATTTTAGTGAGCAGAATAATAGCTCAGTAGAGAGTGTAGATGAGAATCAAACTGAGGAAAATTTAATGGGAATAACTGCACAGGTTATTGATGGAGAGATATTAAATGAACAGGTGAATGTAAGTAATGAGAATGTCGGCAATGAGAGTTCAAATGTAATCAATGAGAGTTCTTTGGATAGCATTATTGTAAATGAAACGCAAGATAATGTTTCGGTTTCGCAGGCAGTATCTGAAAGGCAGGAAATGTTATTTGATGCTTATGATTTAGATGAAGATGGATTTGTTGATTATATTGAATGGGTAGTTCCACATTTATCTGAACAGACTTTTGAGATAATTGAGATATCTAGTGCAGCACATTTGGATTCTAATCGTGCTTTTGTTGAGGATATTTATGATTATGTGAATGCGCAGGATAATAATTGGACTTATGTTCCTGCGGGAGATTATGTTAGAGTTACTTTTGAGAAGAATTTGACAAATAAGAATGATATTACTATTTATGCTAAACCTAATGATTGTAATAATGTTAGTGTGATTAATGGGCAAGAAGTTCCTTGTGCGATTTATGAGAAGAAGAAAAGACTTGATGAGTTGAGGAGGTTGATGGGATGATAAATAAGGTTTTTGAGAAATTGATTAAACAAGGAGAAACTAAATTAGTTGAGTTTAAAGAAAAGTTTGGAGATGATGTTATTGAAAGTTTAGTTGCTTTTGCTAATTCTTTTGGCGGAAAAATTGTTATAGGGGTAAGGGATAATCATGAGATTGTAGGTGTAAACTTATCCAAAGAAAGTTTACAAAATTGGATTAATGAAATAAAAACAAAGACAAATCCATTTTTAACTCCTAAATCAGAGGAAATCGAGGTTAATGGTAAGAAATTAGTTATTTTTGAATTACAAGAGTTTCCAATAAAACCTGTTTCATTTAAGGGAAGATATTTTATAAGGAAGAATAATAGTAATCACCAACTTTCTTTAGCAGAGGTTAATGAGATGTATTTGCAAACAAGAAATTCTAGCTGGGACTTTTATCCAGATAAAGAGGCTAAGCTTACAGATTTGGATGAAAAAAAGATAACTCATGTTAAGAAGATGATTGAAAATAATTTGGAGATTAATCTCGGAACTAATAAGAGTTTTCTTAAAAAATATTCTTTCATTAATGATAATGATGGAGTGCATCCGAGTTTTGCAGCAATGCTTCTTTTTTCTAAGGTATCTCTAAGAATTTCTGATATTCAAATAGGATTGTTTCAAGATAATGTTACTATAAAGAAAAATATGATAATTAGGAAAGATTTGTTTTCGGAAGTTGAAGAGGTTATGGAATTTATTAAAAGTTATATTACTAAAGAATTTATTATTACAGGTAATCCTCAAAGAGAAGAACGATGGCAGTATCCTTTAAGGGCATTGAGAGAGTTTGTTATTAATGCCATTGTTCATAGAGATTATCGAGATGGAGTGCATTCTCAGTTTAAGATTTTTGAAGATAAGATTGTTTTATGGAATATTGGTAAGTTGCCTTTTAATTTAACTATTAAAGAAATAGAGGGGGGAACAGAGAAGTCTTATCCTAGAAATAAATTAATTGCTGAAATTTTCAGGGATGCTGGTTTGATTGAAAGATATGGTTCGGGAGCTTATCGTGCTATAAATGATTTTGTTGAACATGGACTTGCTAAGCCTATTTTGAGAGAAAGTGCAGGAGGAATTGAAGTTACGATATTTGGAAGTAAGGGGAAGGTCACTGAAAAGGTCACTGAAAAAGACCTAGAAAAAGACCTAGAAAAAGACCTAGAAAAAGACCTAGAAAAATTTAATAAAAATCAAAGAAAAATAATTTTGGAGATTAAGAAAAATCCTCAAATTACTCAAGAGCAATTAAGTATTATTATTGGAATAACTGAAAAGAATATACGAAATAATATCTCAAAATTAAAGGAAAAAGGTATTCTCAAAAGAGTTGGGGCAGATAGGGGCGGACATTGGGAAATTGCTAAGAATAGGAAAGAGGTGAAAAATGGGAAATAAAAATAAATGGGCTATTGAAAATGAAGCCCAATTGGAAGAACATATAATCTCCACAGATTATGATTTTAGTAATGAGAATAACTATATAAACTTTTCTCTATCTACTCTTAGTGCAGACAACGCCCCAGACGCTCAATTGGAAGAGCAACGATCTAATAAATCGTATCTCCACAGATATCTGGGTTCAATTCCCAGCTGGGGCGGGTCTGTTTATTCTAATGAAACTTGTAGATTAAATTATAATCTTTTTATGCTTAAGGTAAATACTCTAATTTTGAAAAAAATTATTCAAATAGTTAGGAAAATGGGTATAATTTATATTGAGGTATTAATAAAATGAAAAAAAGGATTAACAGAAATAAAAAACATTTGAACAAGAATTTGTATTTTGTGGGTTTGGGAGTTTTAGTGATTGTTTTAGTTTTAATTAGTTTGTCCATTGCCTATGCACAATCATCCCAGGATGAGGCAGATTTATTGGAGCAGGAATTAGTTAATTCTGGATACGATTGGCTTGTTAATTATAGTGTTGATTATAGTAATTCTAGTTCTTCAATTGAAGTTTATGAAAAAGATGGAAGTGAAGTTATTGCTTTGTTTGAGAATATTAGTGGTGAAGGATTGTATAAAAGATTTTTGAGAGAATTGGGTATTGGGAGTGAAGGGAATTACTCTCAAAATGTATTTGATTTGAAAGTTATTGGGGGAGTTGATTTTGATTATATTGTTGATCCTGCGGCAAATACATATTATTGGGTGGGTGGAAGCAATGGAGTATGGTCCAATGCTAGTAGTTGGGCTACTAGTTCGGGAGGAGCAGGAGGAGCAGGAGTTCCAGATTCTACTATTGCTGTTGTGTTTGATAGTGCTAATAGAAATAATTCGGTAATAAATGAAAGTATGCAAGTTTATTCTGTAAATGTTAGTTCAGGATATAACGGAGTTATACTTCAGAATGCGAGCCTTAATGTTAGTGATACGTTTGATTTGTATAATGGAACATGGAATTATACTTCTAATGTTAGTGCTAATTTAACTGTTGGAGGAAATATGTATGTTAACTCGCAAATACTTACTGCTTATTCATCTAGTTCTGGAAGCGGTAGTGGAAGAGCGTTTTTTGTTGGGGGGAATCTTACTATTGCTGTTTCGGGAGCGATTAATGCGACTGGGAGGGGATTTGCGGGAGGAGCAGTAAATACAAATGGTTCTGGAACTGGAAAAGGAATTTATTCAGCTGGTTATGGTAGTGGTGCTGGATATGGAGGAAGTGGTGGTGTTAGTGCAGTAGGAAGTGCTGGAGGAAGTGCTTATGGTTCTTTAACTAGTCCTGTAGATATAGGTTCGGGAGGAGCAGGAACAGATTATATTGGAGGAGCAGGAGGAGGAGCGATATTCTTGAATGTTAGTGGGACTTTGAATGTTACAGGAACAATTGTTGCTGATGGAGCAAAATCATTAGATTCCTATGGAGGTGCAGGTTCGGGAGGAAGTATATATCTTGTTGCTGAAACTCTTGTAGGAAGTGGAAATATTTCTGCAAATGGAGGGATTGTTAGTGGTAGCCAGGGAGGAGCAGGAGGCGGGGGAAGAATTGCTATTTATTATACAAGTGATTCCTCTACTATAACGAGGAGAGCATTTGGAGGAGCGACGGGATATGAGAAGGGAGGAGCGGGAACAATTTATTT
>JBBSYD010000096.1:6668-9130 GCA_038045425.1 Nanobdellota archaeon
ATCTACGATAACTAAACGAGCATTTGGAGGAGCGACGGGATATGAGAAGGGAGGAAATGGGACGCAATTATATTATGGTGCGAGTAGTGCATCGGGAGTGGTGTGTTCGGGAGTGGATTCTACTCAGGCAGTATGTACGAATGGAAATCAGACGGTTTATACTTCTTATACTATAAATTCTACGGCGGGAAATAGTGGGAATGGTTTGAATGTAACTAGAAATATAACAAGTTCGTGGAATTCGTCTGTAGTGGTTTGGAATGATACTTCGTCTAATAATTCAAATATTGCGATTTATAATATAACTGGATTAAATGTGTCGAGAAGTTATGATGCTTCTAATAATGGGAGTTTTATTAGTGGATTGACTACTTCTGCAAATGGAAATCTGCCTTTATTCAATGTTACTTTGGCGAGTGCTATGCATAAAGTGCAAGTTGCTACGGATACTACTCCTCCTGGAGTGACGATTGTGAGTCCAGTTAATGGAAGTACTTATTCTTCTTCAAGTATAACTTTCAATGTGAGTTTGAATGAAGTGGGAGATACAGTATTATATTCTCTAGATGGAGGTGTTACTAATTTTTCAATGAGTAGTGTTGATAATTTAACTTATAGTGCAACTAATACCTCAATTAGTGATGGAAGTTATACTTTTAGAGTTTATGTGAATGATACTTCAGGAAATAGGAATGATACTTCTTTTGCAAGTTTTAGTATTGATACTATTCCTATTGGTTCTATTACATTTGTTTCTCCGACTCCAGAAAATGGAACTTTTGTAAGTAGCAATGTAACTATAAATATTAGTGCTGTGAAGAATTTATCAAGTTGCACTTTGAATAATATTTCTGTAGCCGGTGGAAGTATTTTAGGAGATGGAAGCGATGGAAGTTTGAGTGTGAGTTCTGCTAATACTATCGTTAATAATTATACTTATTTGACTGGAAATTCTAGTGCTGGAAGTACTACTCTTGCTGTTAATTCATCTACTGCTTTTGCTGTGGGTGATGAAGTTTTAATTATTCAAATGCAAAATGCTTCAAATGGAAGTGCAGGAAATTATGAATTTGCAGTTGTTGGTTCAATCTCTGGAAATAATTTAAGTTTAACAGCAGGATTAAATAAATCTTATTTCTCTGGGACATTTAATTCTACTAATTCAACAGCTACTCAAGTCGTGAGAGTGCCACAATATACTTCTGTTAATGTATCTTCGGGAGCTTCAATAATTTCTTCTGCATGGAATGGATGGACTGGAGGAATTGTCGTGTTTAGGGCAACTGGAGTTGTTAATATAACTGGAAGTGTTAATGTTACTGGGCAAGGTTTTAGAGGAGGAATTTGTGGAGGAATATCTCCTGGTGCAGATGATGGTACTTGTAACAACGGGATAGATGGATTTTCAGGAGAATCTTATTCTGGAACTGGATTTTCGGCACATACGGCAACGAATAATTTTGGAGGAGGAAGTGGGGGTTTGGGGTATGGTGGAACTCATGGAGGTACTATACAGGGAGGAGCAGGAGGAAGTTACGGAAGTCTTGGAACAAATGGTACTGGCGATAGTGGAGTTAGTACTAGAGGTATTACTTATGGTAATGCTAATCTAAGCATTCTTTATTTAGGTTCTGGTGGAGGAGTTGCTGGAGGATATACTGGTGCAGATCATCTTGGAGGAAAGGGAGGCGCAGGAGGAGGAATTGTTATTGTTACTGCTAATAATATTTATGTAACTGGAAGTATAAATGTTAGTGGAAGAGGAGGATATTTATCTAATAATAATGTTGGAGGAAATGGTGCGTCAGGAGGGGGAGGCGCAGGAGGTTCTATATTTTTAGCGACAACAGACTTAACTCTTGGAACTAATCTTTCTAGTGCTATGGGCGGAATTACTACTCAAAGTGCGCAATGTGGTTCGGCTAGATGTGCAGGAAATGGGGGAAATGGAAGAATTGCATTAAACTTTTCTATATTGTCTGGAACTACTAGTCCTGCTAATGCTAATACTTCTTCTTCAAGTATTCTCGGTGGTGCGTCCGCAGGAGTTGCATTAGATATTCATAACAATGGTGCAAATACTTGGGCTAATTATAGTTTAACTGGATTAGCAAGTAGTAATTATTTCTATTGGGTGAATTGCAGTGATGCAACGGGGAATAGTAATGTTAGTGAGACTAGGGCGATGTCGGTTGATACAACTAATCCTCTTGTTAGTTATAGTTCTGAAACTGAGACGAGCGGAGGAATATTGATGAGAGCTTATGTTATTGTTAATGCTACGGCGTCGGATACGAATTTGAAGAATTTAACGATAAACTTGTATAATTCTAGTGGGCTTGTTAATTCTTCAGTGAGTTTATCTTCACCTGCTTATGTGAACTTTACTAATTTGAATGATGGAGAGTATTACTTTAATGTTAGTGCATACGATTATGCAGGAAATGTTAATAGTACTGTGA
>JBBSYD010000097.1:0-14456 GCA_038045425.1 Nanobdellota archaeon
AAGATATTTCACCGAGGACATAAATTTAATTTAATGAATATCTGTCAAAGTTGGGTATAAACTAAATTAATTTAGTGTTTAAATCCTTTTTGCTGAGTGATTTTTAGAATATCGCAAAAACCCATCTAAGCATCATCACGGCAACGATGGCGAGAAGGAACCAAGTTGTAACTTTGAGAGCAATTTCTCCGTATTTCTTCTTTCCGGTGATTCCCCAGATGGTGAGAAGGAAGAATCGCCCGCCGTCAAGGATGCCTGCAGGATACATATTGAATAGGGCTACGAGAAGGTTGATGATAACTACCCACCAGATTAGGTCATAGATGAATTTGCTCATGTCCCCGAGGATTGGAGCATAATATGTGTTTGGGTCTTTGAATGAGAATATAATGTTCATGACTTTGCCCATGACTCCTTTTCTTTCAGAGTATGGAAGGGAGCCTATTCCAAGGTAAGCGTTTCCTTCAGTAGTTGATGCAAGAGTGATTTCGTAGGTATTTTCTGTGTCTTTAGAAGTAAGAGTTTTAATTTGAATAGTTTCTCCTGGAGAATGTCTTGCTAATGCTGATTTGACTTCTGCAATATTTGTAACTTTAGTTAAGTCTATTTCAGTTATTGCTCCTATTAATCCTGCCCTTGCTGCAGGAGTGTCTTCGAACACAATTAAGCTTGAAAGATTGTTTGAAAGAGAATAGTAAATAGTTGAAGGAGTTACAAAATAAGTTAAATTATCTGAAGTTTTTAATTGAACCATGGAAAGATTTGATTCATTTATTGAAAGAAATTCTTGTAAAGATTGATTATTGACTGAAGAGATATCTGAAGAATTTATTTGGGTATAAGCATAGGTATTGAAAACAAACCCTGCGGGGACGAATGCTAACTTAAAGAAAAGAACAAGAACTATTGCGAATAAAATAGTCATAACAACGTTTGCGAATGTTCCTGCTGCAAGAATAGCCATTTGAGGGAACTTCTTTGATTTCCACATTTGTTTGTCATCCTGTTCTACAAATGCACCCATGAATGGGCCAAGAAATGCGAATCCTGTTGAAAGAATCTTGATTTTATTTAATCTGGCAAATATTCCATGAGAAAATTCATGAGAAACTGCAACGACAAGAATTGCAAGTATGAAATAAATAAAATAAAATGGAGGAAATATGGAGTCTAGATTGAAAAGTTTTGGAAAGTAGGGAATTAGAGGAAATACTGCTGGAATTTTTGTTATTGGAGAATCTGCAGGTTGAGTCATATAAAGAACGAGAGTTTGAATTAGAAGAATGAACATCGTAATCATAAGTATAAAACCTGAGATTATTACTAAGATTTGTAAAGGTCTTAAAATACGTTCATATTTTTTACTGGTAGATTCAATTAATTTTAATCCCCAACTTGTTTTGTAAAGATACATTAATCCTTCTCTTTTGAGATTCTTGTTATTTTTATAGAGGAATAATCCTACGAAAACTAGTATCAATACTAATAGAGTTAAATCGAGTGTTATGAAATTCATTCTTTTTTAGTTAATTACTTCTTTCGCACAGGACGGAAGACTTTTCCTCCGCACTTGATGCATCTGATTTTTCCAGCAATTACTCTTACTGGTTGTGTACGAACTCTATGATTACATTCTCTACAAATAAACACATTACCGAACAATCTATTTTGAGCAAGAGGAATTTTTGTAGCCATTTTAATTTAATACCTTCATTATAACTTTTCTATTTTCTATTGCATAATATTCTACTTGTTTCTCTGGAGCTAAATCTGCTTTGAGTTCTTCTAAAAATGGTAAGTCCATAGTTTCAAAACTTTCTAAATCCATTACTGAGGCAGTTGTATCGGAAACCGAAAGAACTTGTGCTTTTCTTTTATCAATCATAGGAACATCAAATCTTGTGTCTCCTGGAACTGAAACTATTTTCTTTTTTCCAGAGAATATTTCTATTGCTTCAATTCTACACTTACTTGCACCGTGCTTTCCAGTTTTAGAAATATCGTTGGAACGAACAGTACATGCTTCTCCATCAACCATTATTGTAGTGCCTGGCTTGGACGAATGTGAAGTTATTAGTTTGAATACCATACCTAAGCTCGGAAAAATTCATTTATAAAACTTACTGCTAAGCGTTTTTTGCTTTTATTGATGAAACTGTAGTGAAAAACATAACTAATTAAGCAAATTTGTATGTTTTTCCATTTATAGTCAACGACTATCGGCTCAATTGTTTAAGTCCTTGACTATATCTATAATTATTTAAATAGAATACTTCAAAAAAAGTTATGCCTAGAATTAGTAAGGAAGAACGCATAAGGATAACAGAAGAAAGAGCGAAGATGCTGGGTCTCCCAGATAAGCATGCTGCAGTATTAGCCAGAGTTAGTTTCAGAAGAAATCTTGACACTAGAGTGAATTGGTTAATGAGAAATGAAAGAGGATATGGCGAAATGATTAAACTTTTTAAAGAGATGTCGAATGATCCTGTTGAGTTCTATTTTAAACATAAATCTTCAAAATACCCAGATCATAAGAAATTTATAAGATATGGAAATTTGTCTTTCATGTATTCAAATGCTTCGCCGATTCAGTTAATTCATGTTCTTTTGGAAGATGCGAAAAAAGTTAGAGCGGCCGCAAAATTGATTAGGGTGCTGGATGAAGTTAAACCAACTGGAGAAGAGTATGACTCTGTGCGCTTTGAAGAGTCAAGGTTTGGAAGACTTGAACAAGCTTTTCGACAAGATTTATTTGGAAATGGTATACCTAAAGATTTAGTTGAAAGAGTTTTAGAAGCGTTAAAATGGGACAAACGCTCAATTGCCGAGCATGGAAATGACCGAGACGGAGCGGTGTACAAAACAGGAATTATGGATGCATTTTATATTTTCTTTAGTTCACCAGAAGGAAATAAATTTCTAAAAGATTGGAATGATCCCTCAACAAGAGAAGATCTCATTAGCCAAATTAGTTATAGAATCTGTAATGATCCAAAAATTAATCCACAATTAATTGATAAGTCTCCGAAGGATATTGGAACTCCTGCATTTGAAGAAAGATGCAGAACTTTTGGGAATGAACTTGTATTTAATTCGAAGGGTTTAATGATTACGCGTTCTGAAATAGATACTAGATAGACTCCTATTTATTAGAAGGATTTTACCTTCTTGCAAATATTTATAAAACATTATTCTAATTGAAATTGATGGTTAATGCTAAGAAAGGAGACTTTGTAGAAATAAAATACACTGGTTATGCAAATGGAGAAATGTTCGATTCAAATATCGAAGAAGATTTGAAGAAAGCTAAATCCAAAAATCCTCCTAGAAAGACAATAATAAAATTAGGAGAGAAAATGATTGTTCCTGGATTGGATAGTGCTCTGGAGGGAAAAGAAGTTGGAAATAAATATGATGTGATTGTTTCTGTTAAAGAAGGATTTGGAGAGAGAAAAAGGGAATTAATGAAGACAATTCCTCTGAAAGTTTTTACCGAAAGAAAAATATATCCTGAAGCAGGAATGATGTTAACTCTTGATGATCAATTGGTGAGGATAAGTGCAGTTTCTGGAGCGAGAGTCATTGTTGATTTTAATAATCCTCTTGCTGGGAAGACACTTGAATATAAGGTGGAAATTGTAAGAATTGTTGATGATGATAATGAGAAAGCAAGAGCATTATTTGAGTGGATGTTTAGATTTGCTCCTGAATTTGAGGTAAGAGATAAAGTTATTATTAAAGGACCGCAGGTTTTTGAGAGTATTGCCAAGTCATTTTCTCCAAAGTTTAAGGAATTGATGGGGAAGGAATTGGGTTTTGAATTGAAAGAAGAAAAGAAGGAAGGGGAGAAAATAAAAGAAAGCTCTCCTAAAAATGACTGAAAATAAATTAAAAGATAAAGTTGTTTTAGTATTCGATGATTTTTCAGATGTTGCTATGTGCATTGCAAGAAATTTAGAAAGAACTCTTGGATGTGTTTGTCTTAATTATAACCGGGCGCAGGAATGTCTTTGGGAAATAAATCGAGGGACGAGATTTGATTTGTTCCTTGTAGACATGGGTGTAGACTTGGGACATTTTAAAGAAAGAGTAGGTAATTTGACTGGATATGATTTAGGAAAACTAGTGAGTGAAAGATATCCTAATGTAACAATCATTAGTAAATCTGCATATAACCAACGGCCCGATTATGCATGTGTTCATCTTGTTAAACCGATAAAACCTGAAAGAATTCAGGAAGAAGTAAAAGCACATCTTGAGGTATAAATTCGAATGATTAATCAAAAAGTTTATTTTTAAGAGAGGATTCTAATTAAAAATAAGAGATAGGTTATAATTACATACAAATAATTATTTTGTTTTTTATTTTAATAAAGATAGTTCAAAGAGTAGAATGTGTAGGATAGCATAACAATCCTTATAAACTGATTTTGCTCTTTGAAAATATGGCAAGTATGGGTGATAGAGAGGGAGTAAATAACGACGTAGACAGGGAACTTGAGGAACTATTACATAAAAATTCTGCGAGAATAAAAGTTGTTGGATGCGGAGGTGGAGGAGGAAATTCTGTTTCTAGAATGAAGGAGACTGGAATAAAAGGTTGTGAAATAATTACAGTTAATACTGATGCGCAGGATTTATTATATTCTAATGCAGATCATAAAATCTTAATTGGAAGAGAATTGACACATGGACTTGGTGCTGGAAGTAATCCTAAAGTGGGAGAGCAGTCAGCAAGGGAATCCGAGCAGGAAATAAAAAAGAAATTGGGCGAATGCGATATGGTATTTATTACCTGCGGACTTGGAGGAGGAACAGGAACTGGAGCAGCACCAGTTGTAGCAGATATTGCTAAGAGAATGGGTGCATTAGTTATTGGAATTGTTACTTTACCATTTACTGTTGAAGGACAGAAAAGAATTGAAAATGCACAATATGGTTTAGAGAGATTAGTTTCTGTAACTGACACATTAATAGTTATTCCTAATGATAAATTATTAGAAATTGCTCCAGACTTGCCAATTCATACGGCGTTTAAAGTGGCTGATGAGATATTGACTAATTCCGTTAAGGGAATTGCTGAACTGGTTACTAAAGCTGGACTTGTTAATTTAGATTTTGCAGACGTTAAAGCAGTAATGTGTAAGGGAGGAGTTTCACTTATTGGTATCGGAGAATCTGATTCTAAGGATAGAGCTAAAGATGCAGTTATGAAAGCAATAAATAATCCATTATTAGATGTGGATATTACAAATGCGACTGGTGCATTGGTAAATATTATTGGTGGACCAGATATGTCTTTGGAAGAGTATAAACAGGTTATGGAAATTATCGGAGAGAAAGTTTCACCAGAAGCAAAAATAATTTCTGGAGCACAAATATCTCCAGACATGGACAAATCGATTAAGGTTTTACTGATAGTTACAGGAGTAAAGAGTTCTCAGATTTTGGGAATATCTACAGATTTGACGATGACTCAACAGCAGGAATTGCAGTCTGAGTTGGGAATTGATTTCGTTGAAGAAAATTGATTAAGCAAGAATTTAAAAACTAATTTTGTGTAAGTTGAGCATGGATGGAATACAATCTGAATCTGGGTGGAAACAAAAATTAGGTAGTTTCTTTCTTCAGTCTAAAAGGGTTTGGTTAGTTTTGAGAAAACCAAGTAGTGAAGAATTTAAGATGGTTGCTAAGATTTCAGCGATAGGAATATTGATTATTGGATTAGTCGGATTTATTATTGCAGATATTATTAAATTGATTAGTTAACCATGAAGAATAAAGATTTCTTTTTTCAGCAATATGATAAGATTAATTGGGCAAATCAGGAAGATACTAAGTTAAATACTTCAGTATACAATTATATTTTAGATAAAATATTAATAAAGAGTTCTGGAAAACTTTTTGAGATTGGCTCGGGAATAGGATTTTTCATAAGAATGCTTAAAGAAAAATTTGGAAATAATTTAGAGATAGAAGGGTGCGAACCTTCTAAGAAAAGTTACGATTATTATATGCAAAACAAAGGGAAACAAAGTAATGTTAAGATATATCTTGAAACATTTCAAAATGTAAAGACTTCGAATAAATTTGATTTTATTACTGCTATTTATGTATTTCCTCATTTTGTAGAAGAAGACCTTGAATTAATCGCTAAAAAAGTAAATTCTATGCGTAATAATAAAGGCAAATTAATTTTAGTAGTTTCAAATGAAGAATATCTTCGCAATAAACTGAAAACTAAGAAAGATCTATTTATTGAACAAAATACTGTAGAATTTAAAGATAAAAAATATAAAGAATATCTTCATTATGTAGAAATTCCTGGAATGGGGACAGTTATTGACTATGACCGAGAAGAAAAATATTATGAGGATCTTTTTGAGGCTAATGGATTAAAACTAGTTAAGAAAGATAATTTGAAGAGTGATGAATATGTTTGCACAGTGTTTATTTTTGAAAAAAAGTAAATTTTTCTTGTCCCAAAGGTTTAAAAATAGGTTTTCTATGAAGAATTATCGTTAAACTACATATTTGAATGATAAGATAAAATCTAGGCATTCGAATCATACTGTAGAAGGTAACAATATGGAATTAAAACAAGCAATACAAGAACTTAGAAAGAACGAAAAGAAAAAATTCGATCAGAGTATAGATTTACTGGTAAGTTTAAAGGGTATCGACGTTAAAAAGGATAATATTACTATCATCGGAGCACTTCCTCATAAAATTAGAGATAAGAAAGTTTGTGCATTCTTGAGTACAAAATCAAATCTTGTTAGAACTATAACTAATTTAGATTTTCCAAAATATAAAGATAAGAAAGATTTGAAGAATCTTATTAAGGAATTTGACTTCTTTATTGCTGAAGCTAAGCTGATGCCCTCTGTTGCTACAGTGTTTGGTAAGATTTTAGGTCCAGCAGGTAAAATGCCTTCTCCTCAATTAGGAGTTCTTATGAATACTGATGATGCTTCGATAAAAGCAATATTGCAAAGAATGAATAATGCTATTAAGATAAAAGTTAAGGAAGCAGCAGTTAAATTAAGTGTTGCAAAAGAAAGCATGAGTGATGAAGTTGTTGCTGAAAATATTAGTGCTGCATATAATGCGATATTGAATGCAATGCCTGTAAAGAAAGATAATATTAAGTCCGTTATGGTAAAGTTGACGATGAGTAAACCTATTAAGGTGGAGATTAAATAAAAATGGCAAAAGAAGCTAAAAATGCTAATAGAGTAAAGGAAATTCCAGAATACAAGAAGAAGATGGTTGTAGATTTAATTGCTAAGATAAAAAAGCATAAAACTATTCTTTTGGCTTCAACTTGTAAATTGCCTGGAAGTCAGTTTCATGAGATTAAAAAGAATTTTAGAGGAAAGGCAGATATTCTAGTTGTTAAGAAAAATTTACTTTTAAGAGCAATTGACGGTGCAGCTAAACCTGGACTTGATGCATTGAAAGCACAAGTTGGAGCAGATATTGCAGTATTCTTTTCAGATTTAGATGCTTTTGAATTATCGGGATTACTTTCTGATAATCAAAGTCCATCAAAAGCTAAGGCAGGAGATATTGCTACTGAAGATATTCATGTTGAACCTGGACCAACTAGTTTGATTCCTGGACCTGCAATTTCTGAATTGTCTGGAGTAGGATTAAAGGTTGCTGTTGAAGGTGGAAAATTAGCAATTAAGTTACATCATGTTATAGTTAAAGCTGGAGATGTAATAAAACCAAATGTTGCATCAGTTCTTGGAAAATTAGATATTAAACCTATGAAAGTAGGATTTGAACCAATTGCAGCTTATGATGGAGTTGCAGAGAAAGTTTATGTTGGAATAAAGATTGATAAGAAACAATTTATGGAGAATTTCAGAAGCGATATTGCTAAGGCAAGAAGCTTTGCAATCAATATGGCTTACTTGTGTAAAGATACCATTTCGGCTTTGATTATGAAAGCAGGATTACAAGAAAAGGCAATTGGAGCTAAGATTAATGATACAACTACAAAGGAGGACGCATAATCGAATATATTTACGCAGCTTTACTTTTGCAAAAACTTGGACATCCTGTCACTGAAGACAATGTTCACAAAGTATTGAAGGCAGCTGGAGCAACAGTAGATGACGCTAAAGTCAAGATATTAGTTGCAAGTTTGTCGGGAGTAGATATTGCAACAGAACTTGCTAACGCAAGCACTGCAATGGCCGCACCAGCAGCATCAGCACCTAAGGCAGAAGAAAAGAAAGAAGAAGCGAAACCAGTTGAATCTGCAGCTGGACTTGCAAGCTTATTCGGATAAACCATTAGGTGTCCTTGAATAATTTGTATGTTCGGCTCTAGTGAGAGCTGGTTAAGTCTTAGATTAATCTTTTAATCTGTAAAGTGAAGGGAAAATTATTTTTTTATTTTTGTCCTTGAACTTTATTATTTTTTTATAGTTGATGGAGTAAATTTAGAATATTTGTATCAATTATTATTATTTGCCTTTTAGTTTCTTCGCAATTGAAGAGTCTATAAGATTGGATATTTCATCGACATCTTTTTTTGAAAGTTTACTTTTTTGAGCAATTGAGTCAAGTAAATTTAATCTTATTATTTGCTCTTGAAGAGCTTTTCTTATTATAGCACTCCAATTAATTTCATCGTGCTTTTGCAGTTCTGCTTTTAGTTCATCTGGAATTGATAGAGTTATGTTTACCATGTGTAATGATGTGTACGCACATATTTAAACTTTTAGGTGTATGATTTTTTTGAATATTATGCTTTCTTTTCTTAGCAAATCACAAATATTTTAAAGTCAATATACGCTCTGGTATTATGTATCCTGGAGAGTTTGAGAGATTATTTAAAAAAGTTTCAGATTTATTCACTTTAGAGAGCATAGCCCAGAAATTAGATTTGGAAGACAACTTTCCCAAAAGAAGAGCAGATACCCTGATTTGGGATACAATCGACAGCTCATGTACTGGGAGTTATATTGATATAGGCGATGGTAAGTATGTTTTGTGTAATCATCTTCTTAAAAGACCTGTAAGAATATTATTTTTTATTCTTCTTTCAGAGTTTGAATCTAGATTATTTAGAATACATGAATGGAAAGGAAAAGATATTGACTATCTAAATGAGAAAAATATCAATGATTTAATAAAAGAATTAGTTGATTCTGATTTGATTCAATTACAAAGAGAATATAAAACTAGACAAGAATTTAAAGAAGATTTGAAAGCAGTCAGTTCATTTAGAAATGTAATTATGCATGTTAATAAAAAGTTAGAAAAAACTGTTGATCTTGAATTAGTTATTAAAAGAAAAGCTCAAGTATTGAAATTGCTTTTGGCATTCCAACAAATATTAGATAATATGGAGAGATCTTATGAAAAGAAGAATAATTCTCTTAATAACGAACAATTAAAGGAGTTAAAAGAAAATATAGGAAGTTTAGAGGATAGTATAAAGATTATTTATTCTTCAAGGAAGATAAGACCTTTGATTGGAAAAGATAGTATCTACATGAGAACTTTTGGAGAAGATTTTGTTAGTCCTGAAAAATATAATCCTGAATATTTGGATGAAAGAAGAGGGAGAAAAGTTAAAACAGAATTTGCAGAGATTAGGGAGTCTTTAAATGAATATGATAAAAAACCTTCTCAAAAAAATAAGATTCGGCTTTTGCTTGAAGTAGGAGATTTTATTGTACAGACGATAATTATTAACCAGTTTTACTCTAAAGATAAGCTATATTTTGATATTAATAAAACTGCGCAATATGTGCTAAATTTTCTTAAATTGGAATTGAAAAAACGAGGATTTGAAATAGAAATGGCAGAAAAATTGGCAAGAATTAAATATGGTTCAAGAGCATGGTTGAGAAAAAAAGGGTTGCCACCTAAGGATAAGCAACTTGAAGAGAGTCTATGCAAAGAAGAAGTGGAAAAATTTGAGAATGTCGATTAGTCCTTCCTAAAAGAATAATTTGAAAAATGAATTATAACAACTTTTAAATAACTGAAAAAGGCAGGTTATATTGTCAAAGTGCCCACTTGCGACAATGGTACTCGGGCGGTCTTGAGAACCGCTTTCCTTCGGGATTTCCAGGTTCGATTCCTGGAGTGGGCGTTTTTATTCTTAAATTAATAAAAACAAAATTCACACTATGCCTAAATCTTTCTTTATTTTGTTTAATTTGTCTCTGTAAAGATTAAGAGATTCATCGTTTGATTGAAGAATGTTAATTTTAATTTCTAATGCCTTTAGCAAACTTTTATCTATTTCTTTAATATGGTATCTTCCTCGGTCTAGGTTTCCTTCTTCTATATCTTGTGCTATTTTAGCGAAATGCGTTTCTATCTCTTGCTTAAGGCTTTCAATTCCTTTTTCTAGTCTCTTACTTCTTTTAGCCATTTTGAAGATAAATTAATCAGGGAGTATGCTTCTTCATAAGAGATATTATTTAATTCCTTTTCATCACGTTTTACCCGATTGTAAATATTATAGCTATTTTCGCCAACTAATTTTAGAAATACCTCTTTGTTATATTGCTTTCCTAAAATAATGCATTTGATAAGATAAAGCTCCCTTAGTCTTAAAACGATTGAATAAATAACTCCGTCAGGTATCTGCTGATTATTTTCATTGCAAGTTAAAATAGTATCCTGATTTATTTTTATTATTTTTTCTATTTCTTTTAGTAGATATTTAAAATTAGGTTTAATTTTCATTGATTGATACTCTTTGAGTAGTTCTTTATTTATGATAACTTTTGCTTCCTTTAGAGAGCTAAGATAATTAAGGTTATGGAAAAGATTCTTTGAAAAATTACTTTCTGAAACTAAAATAATCTCATACTTATCATTTTTTATTATTTTGTTCACATTGGAGGTAATTACTAATACGTCTATATCGCTATTGAAATCATAATCTCCTCTTGCGTAACTGCCAGTAAGATAAATACCTTTTATCTCTTCATTCAAATTTTCTTCAAACAGAATTTTTATTATATCTTGTGCTATATCTTTAAGTGCGGGATAATGGAGAGTTACCACTACTTGCTTGTTAAGCCATCTGCGAGGTAATAAAACTCCTGCTGAAGTGCCTACTTCCCTTGCCTGCCTTATCAGAGTTTCCATATTATAATGTATTATAATATAATATATAAATCTTTGGATAGATTATTTCAGCTTGGCAAAATTACTTGCGGGACGTTTTTATATTTTTTTTATTTTATCTTAGAAGTTATACTTTTGGTCTGGGAGTCATAGAACCGATAGGGGTTTTCAATTCTTTAAAAAAATTTGAACAAATGAAGAAATACTATTCGATTATCTGCGCGTTACTTTTAATTCTACTTCAAGATTATCTTTAAAAAAATACATCCTCATGTGTTTTATACCAAAAACATTAAATGTTTGTGTAGTTGGAGTGTTTTGAGTAATAACTCCTGCTTCAACAAGTGCTGATTTCAGGCGTCGATGAATTTTAGGACTTGCAGAGGCTTCATAAATTACTTCTGGGCGATCTTTATTTGCATCTGCGCCAGTTATCTTAAGATCATTTAGCCCAGCATAGGTTTCTAATCTACCTAAGACAGGAATATAGGAGGCCAACTCTCTTCTAAATCCGCCGTTTAGTAATGCTATTTTATCCATCTCCTTAGGCATTTATTTATGTATTTAAATATTTCTTTTGTTGCCTTTATATAGTGATAAATTATTAACTATTTTCAGAACACCATTCGGGTGATAGATGCAGGGTCTGGGCGTTTAACACTTTTGACCAATTCATGGGCGTGATTTGTACAACTTTGGTACAAATTGAATAGACAAAGATTCTTTACTCTCTTTCGATTAATCCCCCATTTAATCAAAATAATTATACTAATAGAAACCTTTAAATAATACTATCATTATAATGATAGTATGAATATAGAAACATTAAACCCTTATGTAATAAAGATTATGATATCAGCAAGGAAAGATGATAGCATTAGCTCTATTTCTAGAAGAATGGGATTATCATATGGTTGGACTCAAAAATGGGTTAAGGAATTGATAAAAGAGGAAATATTGAAGGAAAGATGGAGAGGATTTACCTTGCAAGAAAATAACGAAGTGTATAAGAAAATATTAAAGTTCGTTAGAGAAAGCTTAAGCGAAACCAGTTTTTACTATTTGGCATTAAGTTTAATGGGAATTAAATATTGCTTAACTAAGACTGATGCAGTATATTTTTGGACGGAAGGAAAGTATAACATTGCAAGATACAGAGAATTTTACCCTATTTTTGTAAATGTAGATGAGAAAGATAAAGAGACCTTTAACTGGTATTGTAAGAAGTTAGGTTTAAATATAAATACTAAACATGGAGTTTTCTATTCTCCCGAGATATTAAAAGATTTTAATGTAGCGAACAAAGAAGGTTATTTGATTGAGCCGTTAGATGAAACGATATCTTTTATGCAAAAGAACATATACAATTTTGAACCTGCATTGGAAATGATTGATGAGATGTACAAGAAAGGCTTGAAGACAAAATATAAGGAGATGAATTATATATGAAAGAGCTAATAACTAAGGAGAACGAGATATTTAACATTTTACAGAAGTTCTTGAATGCAAAGCTTAATTTTATTATTGTTGGAGGGTATGCAGTTTCTACATTTAAACATAGATTTTCTGTTGATGCGGATATCGTAATTAAATCAGAAGATATTCAATCATTTGAGTTGATATTGAAAAAAGAAGGTTTTGCCAAGACTTCCGAGAAAGAGCTTGAGAATGTTTATTCTTCAAAGTTTGTAAGATATGAGAAAGAAAGTGCTAGTGTAGATATATTGATAGATGCTTTAGCTTCAAGATTGACAAATGCATCATTTAGTTATCAGTTATTATGCGATAATTCTATTCAAAGAAAAATAATTGGTATTGAAAAAGAGATTCTTGCAATGGTGCCTTCAAGAGAATTATTAATTGTAATGAAGATTCATTCTGGTAGATTGACAGATTTTAGAGATATCGCTGCCTTAGCAAAGGACACTAATTTAGAAACGATTAAGAAATTTTTATTTATCGGTGATTTGAAAGCTTTAAACGAAAATCTGAATAAATTAAGTAAGGTAGTAAAAGATAAAAACTTTGTTGACTCTTTTAAAGGTGTTTTCATTGAAAAGAAGTTTGATGTTGATATAAATCAGGTTGAAAAAATTAGTAAATTAAAGAAAGATTAGCAAAAATAAGGCTTTCCACGATAGTAAACGCAAAAAGGCATCTCATTTTTCTTTGGGCAGATTTTAGCTTTTTTACAAGTCCATTATTATAAAATTTTAAGAAAATAAATTTATTCCAGAAGCAATAAGAGGCAAAGGTAGTTCATCATCACTCCCTTTATTTTTATCAGTTGGTTTAAATCTTTTATCCTCTACTTTAAATTCAATTCCAGGAATTCTTGTTTTGAGTTCAGTCATTATTTTATCTGGTGCAGTTGGGTCTGGAGTTCCAAGATATAAAGAAATATCTGCATTATGTCCTCTAAAACGGGTATCTAATGAGGCTAAATGCAAAAATCCGCTTTCATCTGCAAAGCCAACCCAATAAACATGCTCCTTCATTGAAGTATTTTCTCCTGCAATATATCTTCCCATTCTCCCACTATGTTCGTGACCAAGACACTCACCCTCATGTCTAGCAATTATTGCTCTTTTTATTTCTAACTTTGTTGGATATTGAACGTTTTCGGCTGTTTTGATTAAAGCTTCTGGCTCACATATAAGCATTGAAGGAGAAATTATCTTATATCCTGCGTAGTCTGCATTTCTCACCGCACTAGGTCTTAAACGTTTTGCTAATGGGTTTAATATTCTAAAAATTCCCTCTGATTCACTTAAATCATAAGTTCTTTCTGGTAGTCCAAATACATCTAACAATTGTTCAAAATGTCCAACTGCCTTGGCAGGAACATTTCCTTGCATTCTAAGTTCTATTGCAGGTATTTCCCCTCGCATTACCATTTTTGACATTCTTGGATTTATGGAACCTTCAAAGGTTACATATCCTCCAATTTTTGTTTCTATTTCCATAAATTTTGAAAAATATTCTACTATTTAAACCTTTCGTTTTGTAACTACTATATAGTTAATAATATAAACATACAACATTCCTACAGCTTCTATTTATATCTCCAAATCTTATCTAGAAAATGTCTTGCGCAACTACTTCCAAATTAGAGCTGAACTATTTAAACGATTATCGACGTAGATTATTGTACAAAACTTGTAGATAATCACGATTACAAGTTGGTCAGAAGTGCTAGTTGAGTGGTCTGGACGTTCTACTTTAATTATAAAGCCCTAATTTTTAAATTAAATTATTACTTTTTAGTTATAACACAATAGTAAAATTTAAATAGTAACTATAAAGCATCTTCGTGGAAAAGTAAAGAAGTAAATTAATTCTTTATAA
>JBBSYD010000098.1:0-4317 GCA_038045425.1 Nanobdellota archaeon
TTATAAAGAATTAATTTACTTCTTTACTTTTCCACGAAGATGCTTTATAGTTACGAAGGAATGAAGAGGTTTGAGACTGAGAAAATCCTAAAACAATTGTTTTAATCGTGCTGGAATTTAGACCGGATTTTTTGTGTTATTTTTGTATTTTGTTTTTCACTGATAGAGGCCAAATTTAGACCGCGTTATCTTTGTGTTTTGTACACTAATTGTCTTAGGAGGAGTATTACCTTTGAGGTGAAATGTTATCCTCTTAATCACTCCGTTTTCTTCTTAATCCAGAAGACACGCTCATATTAATAAACTTCTAGAGAGGGGTTTTATCTTGCGATTGTAAAAACATTTAAAAAGGAAAATTATCTATTCTTTATATGGCTAAAAAAGAGGGGAAAGTTAATTTAAGTGGGCTTGGGGGATGGTTAATTTTGTTGATTATAAACTTATTTTTCATGGGAATTGCTTTTGTTGTTAGTGGGGTTATAGATATTGTATTGTTATTCAGAGGTAAATTTATGGTATTCGTATGGCTATCCCTTTTGTTTGCTATTTTAATATCTTTTTCATCAATCTATTCAATAATTCTGGCGTTTAGTAAAAAAAAGAAATTTATAAAATGGATGAGAATAACATTATGGATTTATATTATTGATGGATTGGTAATGCTTATCTTAGGGTTTGAGAAATCTTATTCTAATGTGATAAGAATAGTTTTGATTTCAATAATATCGTTAATTTATCTTAGTAAGTCAATAAGAGTTAAAAATACGTTTATTAGATAAAAGGTTTAGCGGGTTCAAATTAATAAGTTCTTATTTATCGTGCCGTATTTTAGAACGGAATTAAATAAAGAGAATTTCTAACCTCTTATAACCTATTGTTCGCTTTGCTCACTTCTCAGCAAGCTGAGGGTATTACGCTCGGTTTTTAAAACGAAATTCTCTAATTACAGTTTGAGCTCGCAGTGAGCTGCGGAGTATTTATTCAAACTGTAATAAAAATAAATCGAGCTTATGTTTATCGTGCTGGAATTTAGACCAGATTTAAACTCAAACTCTATTTTTTCTTAAGAATATGAAATCCTCTTTAATCTCCTCTTTTCTCCTTTCCCAAGAGTAAAACTCTAACTCCATTAGTTAGTCCTACTTTTTAGATAACCCATAGAGAGGAGGCCTAATCATTCAAGAAGAGCGATTAAACGTCCTCTCCTGGGAAAAAGAGGTGATTAATTAATGGAGTAATAGGGTATTTATAAATCTTTCGGTTTTGTTGTAACTACGTAATGAAGACATAACAGGGGGAAGGCATAAATAGAGGGCTTTAATTTAAAGATTATGGAGGAAATAGAGGATAAGGAGGTTGTGCCTTTTCATGCGTCTGAAGGGCAGAGAATGAATTCTGATGGGGTTCAGAAGATAGACCAGGAACAGATTCATGGATTGTTATTTGGTGAGACTTTGAGTTGGCAGCAGATTATTTACGATTTGATTAATACTCAACAGTTCGATCCGTGGGATTTGGATATCTGTCTATTGGCTCAGAAGTTTCTGGAGAAGGTTAGGTTGCTCGAAGAGGCTAATTTCTTTGTTTCTAGTAAGGTATTATTTGCGGCTGCTTTATTGTTGAGAATTAAGTCGGAGATATTACTTGAGACAGGGGTTCAAAATTTGGATGATATTCTTTATGGAAAGAAAGAAGATAAAAAGTATGTTCAAGAGAGATTGGAATTGGATGAAGAGATCCCTGAATTACTTGTTAGAACTCCTTTGCCAAGGTTCAAGAAAGTTTCGCTTGAAGAATTGATGAGAGCATTGGATACTGCAATTAAAACTGAAAATAGAAGAATTCAGAGAGTAGTTTTAACGAAACAACAGGAATTTGAGACTTCACTTACTCTTCCTAAAACTAGGATAAACATTCAAGATAGTATTAATCAAATTCATGGTAAATTGAATACTATATTTGAAACTAGAGATGAACGATTGGCATTTACTGAGCTTGCTGGAAAGAATAAAGAAGAGCGAATTGCTGCTTTTGTTCCTCTATTACATCTGGATAATCAGCAGAAAGTTTGGCTTGAGCAAGAAGGACATTGTGATGAGATTTGGATTTTGTTGAAGCATATGTATGAAAGTAAGAATGCTGTGTTGCTTGCCAAGCTTAAGGCGGAGGTTGAAGAGGAGATAGGAAAGTTAGATGTGCATGGAGATGAGCCTTCTTTGGATGAACCAGGATTCGAGAATAATGAAGAGGGGGAATTTGATACGGATGACGAAAAGGTTGATTTGATTAATCATGCCAGTACTAGGAAAAAAGGTTATATTGATGACGAGGAAGAAGGTAGTAAGGTAAAGAAAGAATGATTTTTTGATATCTAAATATTAATTATCTATCTCTGATTTTGAAAGGATTATTTTGCTGAAGAGAGATTATTGAATTAATCTGATGGACTATAAAGTAGGAGATCACCCTAGGGTTGTCTGAACAATTTAAAAATTATTTATCTTTTAAGCATTCGATTTAACTCTGCAATATAATTGTTGGCTATGTATTGCTTTCCTCTTCCTTCATAGAATTCTACTGCTCTTTCTAGTGTGCTTTTATAAGTTCTAAATTGAGCAGTTTCTTCTACTCTTGGCGTATTTTTATCAGGTAGTTTAAGACTTTCTTCTATGAAATATCTTATTGATCTAGTTGCACGGTCAATATCATCATTTATTTCATATTCTTCATCTAAACTTCTTCTTAATGACTTATATCCCTTGTATGCAATTACTCCTAAAGTTATAGGGATGGCAACCGCTAAAAATACTCCTGAAACTAAAGCAGTTATAGTCGCTTTTTTAATTTTTCTTCTATTTATCATAAAAATTTAGAAAATTATTTGTTTTTAAACTTATTTAATTTCGTCAATCATTTCTTGAGCGTTATCTTTTTTATGAGTTTTTTCTACCTTTTCAGCTTTTTCTAATTGTTCAGGAATTATAAACAGATTTTGTTTCTTTAGGAAAGAGATGATTGACTTTTCTCCGAGCATTCTCTCTTCTCCAGATTGCATATTTCTTATCTTGAATTTCTTTTTCTTTACTTCGTCTTCGCCTATAAAGATTACGAATGGTATTCCTTTTGCGTCGGCGTATTCTAGGGATTTACCTATTTTATCTTCAGAAACTAATACTGGGATTCCTGATTCTCTAAATTTCTTTGCGAGAGAATTTGAAACTGTATTTTGTTGAATTGAAAGAATAATTGCTTTTATTGGAGCTGGAATTGGGATATTTGCTAATTGAGTTACTCTTTCTAGTCCAAATGAAATTCCCACTGCTGGAATTTCTCTATTAAGATACTTTCCTACTGATTTGTCATATCTCCCTCCTGCAACAATAGTACTTTTCTTAGGAAGCTTGATTTCATAGATATTTCCTGTGTAATACCCAAATCCCCGAATCATAAACGGATTGAATTTTGTAACGATTCCATTCTTTTTACATAATGTTGATAATGTTTCTAAATCTTTTATTCCTTCAAATGCATTATCTTTAAAGAAAGTTATATCTTTTTCCATAAGTTTGAACAAAGTCATTATTTGGTTAGGATCTGCGAATTTTCTAAGATTAGATTTTACAGTATCTTCACCTATTTTATCTATTTTATCAAGTTCCCTCATTACTTGTTTTATATTTTTTATTTCTACGCTTTCTATAATCTCGTTTAATAATTTTCTATTGTTAATTTGAATTTCAAAAGGGATATTCAGTTCTTTGAGAATCGATGAGGCCATAGTTATTAGTTCTGCTTCTGAGTTTACGTTCGAGTCTCCAATTATGTCTACGTCACATTGGGTAAATTGTCTGAATCTGCCTACTCCTATAGGCTCGTCTCTAAATACTTCACCGATTTGATATCTTCTGAATGGAAGTTTCATAGTAGGATTCATTTTCATTATTCTATTTAATTGAAAAGTGAATTCATATCTTAATCCTAAATTTCGGCCTCCTCTATCTTTAAGTCTAAATCTGTCTGAAACTGCTTCGTCTTGTTCTTCGTTAGGCAGAGCATCAGGTTTCATTATTTCGTCGAATTCAATAAATGGAGTTTCTATTGGTAAAAATCCATAAAGTGAAAAATATTTTTCAATAACCCTTTTAACTTCTTTTCTTTTCAAAGATTCCGGTGGCAGGTAATCTTGAAATCCTTTAACTGTGTCTACCTCAATTATCATGTTATTTCATCTCCTTGCGGGTTTTTAATGTTTTCTGATGTCTTCAGTAGATGAGCTTTTCCTAGTACAGGCTCATCTATAATTAATAATTCCAAGAT
>JBBSYD010000099.1:0-10288 GCA_038045425.1 Nanobdellota archaeon
TTAGGGATAAATCTCAAACATATTCCCTAAATTTTTGCGGAGTTAAGGTTATAAGAGTTATTTGCAATTTCTAAAATCTTTAATGAGAAAATATGGAAAAGTTTTGATTGTTGTCGATGGAGCAAGATATCATTTCGAAAGAGAACATGTACAATATTTTTATAACAGCAATAAAGATGATTTGAAGGTAATTCAATTACCTGCATACTCTCCAGAATTGAATCCTATTGAACAAACTTGGAAAAAGACGAAGAAATGGATGGCTATGACAATCTGGGCAACAAAGGAAGAATTTGAGATGAAGATAGCAGAAGCATTAAATAACAGAAATTTTATGACGAAACTATACGAATATTATATGCCTTAGCTATATTATTATTAGTGTTATAATAGGAGTTAGGATAAAATGTGACTTTTTCATGATAATAAGGAAACTTGAAGGATAAAAAGAAGATTAAATTAATAATCGTTTATGAAGTCTGCCTTTGCTGCTTTTGGAGCAACAGGAGTTTTATGAATTTCTGCAAATTTAGGAGTAATAATAATAACTCCATCTCCGAATCCTGCAATTTGACCTTCGATTGCATCTACTGTTTTCTTTAGCTTTGCAATTGCTCTCTTAAGCTCAACAACATCTTTAGTCTTTAGAGGTTTGATGTCTACTACTGCAATGGTATATCCTTCTCTTAATGAATTAAGAATTTCATTGGTATCATCAAATTGTCTTAGTACAAATGGCTTTACAACAACTTTTGCATCTTTTTCTTGTGCGGAGTTCAAATCAATTTCGACATACTCATCGCTTGATTCTTTCCCGAACATCTTTTTTAAATTAAACGCCATAAATTTTATTGAAGGAGTCAGTATATAAATATTACTATAATCGTTTATTAGATATTTTGTAATATACTACCTTAATCTTAAAGGATTATTTCTTTTGATTTTGAGAAATTAAAGAGGTTATTTCTTTTTTTAATACGTCGATATTGCTGTGAATAATTTTTTCTTGTTTTTCTATCGCTGAAACTCGCATTTCCGAGATTCGCTTTTTTTCTTCTAAATCTTTTATTATTTTCTCTTTATCAGATTTTACCATTACATTGCCTAAAACTCTGTAAACGTCGCCTGAAGTTTTTTTTACTTCTTCTAGAGCATTTAGAGTTTCATTCAATTCCATTTGAATTGATTGTTTTTGCATTAAGAAAGCTTGATGATTTTGTTCTAGGGCTTGAAGTTCTTGAATTTTTTGAGAAGTCTCTGGATTTGTCATTATATCGCCTTTAATTTAACAATTTGTAATCTTGGTTTGTAGAATATTTTTGCACCGCAGTGTGGACAAACGAATCTTTTGTCTAATGCTTTGTTTGAAATTGCCTTTTCGCATTTGAAACATTTATATTGTGCCATGATTATGAGTGAAAAAGATGATTTTTAAAGATTTGCTTTTCAAATTACTTAGTATTTACAATTGAATAAGCTGGACCTGCAAAAACTTTCCCAGTTCTTGAACATTTCCAAATACCTGCAGCAATTCTTTTTAATTGGCCTCTTGGATGGAAAGGAGAAGGTTGTCTTTTTCTTTGATCTGATTCAATTAGATTATATTCTTTTTTAACTCTGGTACCATATCCTGCACCAAATTTACCGAATGCTTGTGACTTTTTTGTTTTACTTGCCATATTTTTAATTTGATTGTATGCTTTTTAAACTATTCTATTTGGGATTTAAAATAAAATGGGGTCGGCAGGATTTGAACCTGCGTGGCAAAGTCCCAAACCTTGAATACTACCAGGCTGTATGACGACCCCGTTAACTGGATTCACAAATGTGAGTTTTTAATCCTTGCTATTTGTTTAGAATAATATTTAGAGATTCCATTTTATGTGTATTTGAGAAGCCGATTACTTTGGAGTAATCTTCTAAACTTCTTCTCCTAACTCGAACATAATATAATGGTCTAGTATTGCCTCCTCTAGCTAATACTGTTCTAGTAGTCTCTAATCCAAACTTTTTAAAAATATTATCTAGATTATTTATTAATTCTTGAGATATGCAAGCACAAGCAGAATTACCCGAACTCATAAATCCATCTGTGTCCATTAATCCTCGGGCAAATCCTTTTAGAAAATCATCTGGATACTGAGAAATATCTTTGTCTAATCTTATTGTAAAAGTTTTATCTTTTTCCCAGATTAAATATTTCTTTATAAAACTAATATATTCTTTAGATTTTACAGATACTACAAATACGCTTGGCTTTCTTTCATTAAGATTTGGATTAAGATTTAAGGATTTAAGCAAAGTAAAAAGATAATTTGCATAATCTCTCTCCTTAGGAAATGTAAGAAAATATCTAACTAGATAACTACAGGAATTAGATGGAAAGTCTTTATGATAATCTCGATGATAATAGTTTCCGTCGCCTGCAAATGCTCCAATTAATTCACCTATTTGAAAGTCATTTAGATTTACTTTGAATTCTTTCTTTATTCGTGGTTTGAATTTCCTAACTTGATAATAAATTGTAGGTTTGTTTAAATTTAGTAATTTTGAGAGATAATTTAGACTCTTTCCTTCTTTGGTTAATCTTGTTATGGTTTCTATTTCCTCTTTTGATAATCGTTGATTCTTTTGCCTCATTGAATAAAGAGAAATTTGAACTTTAAATTATTTTATTTTAATTTATTAAAGACGACAAATAACGAATTTAATATCCTCTCGCTTGTCTTAATTCAAATAATTCTCTATTTAATGCATCTGAAGGAATACCCCATTTCAAAACATCTTCTATTCTAGTATAATCTATTTGAGGATAATTGACCACAAAATAATGAACTACTGCTTGTTTCCAAGGAGAAGTAAAATTAAAAAACCAATTGTCCTCTCCAGTCTTTTCAGATTCTAAACTAATATTTTCATATCTTTCGAAGTAATGTCTTAAATGCATTTTATCAGAGAGAGAGACAGGAAGATCAAAATAAACTTCTAATGCAAGAGCAGAGGATAAGTGATTTCTTTTACGTATTGTTTGAGACATTTTAAGTTTTTATTATTTTATCTAATCACTTCTTCTTAACAAGAGCTTTTTCTTTTTCAGGTGCTGCTTTGGCTCCGGCTGCTGCTGGTGCTGCTGCGGCTCCTGCTGCAGGGGTTGCTCCGGCTGCTGCTGGTGCTGCGGTTGCTGCTGCTGCCTTTGCTGCTTCTTCAGCTACTTTAGCTTCTTCAGCTGCTTTCTTAGCCTTCTCTTGTTTATTCTTAACATCAGCAAAATACTTGGCAAGTTCTTTCTTCTTTTCTTCTGAAGGAGTTGTTAATTCTTGACTTATTTCTTTGTGATAAACTCCAGAATCAATATCCTTTTCTATATCTTTTGCTTCTTTATTATCAATTAATATTCCTAGAGAAACGCATGAACCTACTGCCATTTTTATTGCTGCTTTCAAATCTTTTGCAAGTAAAGAAGGCATTTTAGTTTTAGCAATATGAACTAATCTTTCGAATGCAATGTTTCCTGCCTTGGTTGTTCCTGATGCTCCAGAACCACTTTCCAATCCTAAGTCTTTTTTAATTAAAGAAGCCATGGATGGAGAAAATACTTTTATGACATAATTCTTAGTTTTAGGATCTACATCAATTTCAACTGGAACGTTCATTCCAGCAAATCCATTAGTTGCAGTGTTAACATCAGAAATTACTTTACCTAAATTGATTCCCATTGGGCCTAGCTGTTGCGAAACTGCTGGTCCTGGTTTCATTGCTCCGCCTTCGACGATTAATTTGACTTTCATATTAAAATATTCCCTCCGTGTCCTTATCTTTTGAATCTGAACTTTCGGATTGCTCTTCTTCCTTAGAATCACGCCTTATAACCTTTACGTTATCTAATTTTACTGTAACTGGAATAGGAACTGATGCTCCAAGAAGAGAAACTACTACTTCTCCCTTAGCTTTATCTAATCTTGTAACTTTTGCTTTTTCTCCTTTGAAGGTTTGTCCGATTATTTCGATGATGTCTCCAACTGCGATGTTTACATTCTCTGCTTTTGGTTCAATCATGTTTTTGATTTGTTCATATTCTATAGTTTTTCCAATGATTCCTTTTACATAGGGAAGATTGAATGCTGCTTCTTGGGCAGAGTCTCTGTCCTCGCCTTCTAGAATAATATATCCTTTCAAACCATGTGGACGAGCAATTGCATAGACGTTAAGATTCTTTTTTGTAACTCTGTCTGCAATCATGTCTAATGCTTTGTCTTCTTTATTTGTTGTGACTTTTATGATAAATAACATTTTTTGTTTTTTTATTGATTTAATCGTGCTCCGCTATCCCATAAAATCTGAGAAGCAGATATCTATTGCGGGAAAAAGGGGTTTATAAAACTTACGGGGAAATTTTTTAGGAGAGATAATGATGTTCTATTTCTTGTCTTTTTCTAATCCATTCGGATAATCCTTCTCTATCTCTCCCATGATGTAATGCTTCAAATGAAAAATCTGTAGGAATGGAATAATATGAGTGTAAAAATCTAATTGCTGATTAGTATGCCCAATTAAAACCATTTAAATTATTAGGTAATTCGAATATTCCAGTTAGTCTAGCTTTTTCTCTTCGCTCATTGATTAATTGAATTGTATAAGGAACTAATTCTTGCACAATCTCTTTTAATTCTACTTGCTCGATTATGGATAATTTTAATTCTAAACAATCCAATAAAGCTCGTTTACTTTTATTGAAAGTATCTAAGATTTTCTGATTTACATCTAAAGGTTTCATTTTTATTTTGCAAATTAAAAGTATTAAAATTTATGCTTTTTATTATTGCACAATCCCTAAATATATATTTACAAGTTATACCTAAGAGTTGAATTTTAAATTAGGTTTGGATGATTTTCTTAAAAGTGAATGAATATCGACACCGATATTATTAGTTAAATATCTTTTAGAGCCGCCGAGTGTTGAAATTGCTGTTTGTTCAATAGTACTCATGAGTCTTCTTTCGGCTTCCTCAAAAGTAGTTGCTACTCCATAAGGCTCAGCCCTTCCGATTTGAGTTTGACTTAAAACTAAAGGAAAAAGTCCATCTACTCTTCTTGTTGATGCAAATGAGTCTAATTCTATAGTTTCAGTTCTAGACTCTCTTGTTCCATAGGTAGTATCTATGGCTGAAAAAACAATTCTGCCTGAAACTGGATCATATTCTTCGCAATGAAGAGTTAGTCTTATTGGTGGAGCCATAAATATTGATTGAGAATCTTGTTTTTATAGATTGTTATAATGTAATGTCTATAATAAATTTTAGTTTAATCGTCCAACTTATTCAGATATTCCTTAATTCTGTATCCTCTTTTAAAAGCCTATTGCTCCATCTAGCGTTCCATAATTTACCTTTTACATAATCATAAGTATAAAAAACCATAGAAATTATTACCTGAACTCCAATAATCATAGACATAATTACTGAAATCAGATACATTGTTTTTAGATTATTTAGTTCCGAAAAATATAAAGCAACTAAAGATATAACTAATACTAATATGTTTTGATTTATTCTTGGAATTTTTATTTCTGACATTTTAATATATATTTTCAATAACTTAAATTTATTTCATCCCTTACTTCTTTTATCCCGTCTTCAAAGGGCAGGTCTATTAGATTAATATGAAATATATAAAACCTTCGCCAAAAACTTATATACTAACACTATCCTAATGTTAGATGAGAAAATTAATGTTATTAGGTCTATTCTTAATAATTGTCTTTGTTAAAATCTCTTATGCTGAGTTTGATTTACAAATTCCTCTAGATACAATCGTGGGTCTTAGTTTTGAACAAACTACTTATGAAAAATTAATTAATATAAGTCCTGGAGAGAGTATATATCTCATATCTGTTTTATCGCAAGAGTATCCTCCATGTCAACTTAAAAAAGTTGAAGTAAAAGAAATTGAAACTGGTTTTGGATTAAGTTATGGAGAAACAATAAATCTGTCAGGTTATGAGGAGATAGAGGATGAGCATTTTGAATTAATCCTACCAAATAATAAAAAAAGGGTCCTTACTATAAAATATGGTTCGTGTGGGTATCGTGAAATATCCGTATCCAACAATGAAGTTAAACAAAAAATAATTGAAGATAATAACAATTTATCGGAGATTGTTTCTGTTAATTCTGATACTGTTAGAGAAACTAATATAATAAATATCCCAAATTATTCTCAAGAAGATAAAAAGTTGGTTGGAAATATTGTGAATACTTCTGGTACTATTGAATATGAAAATGTTTCTAATTATTCAGAACATTTAGAATCAGATTCTAAAAATGAAAAAAATCTGTTTGAGAGTATTATTGAAAAAATTGTTAACTTTTTTAAATCAATTTTTAAATAAAAGGGGATAATTTTTTATTAATCATCCAACTTATTCAGATATTCCTTAATTCTGTCTATGGTTTGGGGAATGAGAAACTTTTCAATTTTATTTTCGAAAAGCTCCGAGATGGGAGCGAATTCGGATATTCTATATTGATTTTCTTGTTTATCGACTAGCATGGCGTCTCTAAGACGTTTTAATTGCCTTCTAATGTTAGATTCTGCTAATCCTTTAATTTCTAATGAATTTGATTTTCTCAGTTCTTCTACTTTATCTCTAATGTCAAATGAAGAAAGCCAGGATTTATTTTTTCTTGATTCTTCTAGGATTAAAAGTAAGTCTACTATAATATCTCGGGAGTCTCCAGGCTGAAGAAGTCCGAGGGAAAGACAAACTTTTCTTACTAATTCTCTTTTTGATGAATCGTATGGTTTTTCATATCTTCGAAGAGTTATTTCTGCTAGAGGAATGTCTTTTACCATATAGTTTGATAAGTCTAGAGGATTATAAATATTGGGATTATCGGATAGATTAAGATGGTTATTATCTTATACCTTGGATTGATTGTTTATTGTTGCTGAAGTCCTGCTCAACCTTTTCCTGCTCCAATAATATTATATGCATTAGATATTGATGGTTAGAATATCCTCTACATATTTATATACAAATAATTAAAAAGAGAAATAATTGGGTGATAATATGGAATTCGTTGCTTTTATTGGAGAGGATAGAGAATCTTGGGGGCAGATTAGTGCTTTGCTGAATAGATTGGAATATGAAAGTTGTGTTCTGGTTGTTAGTAGTAAGGCAGAAGGATTTCCTGCTCCTGAAAATGCAAAAGTGATTGAGGTTAAATCTGAAATGCCGTTAATAGAAATGAAAGAATTTCTTGTTCAAAAGTTGAAGCCAATTCTTAAGGGAGATTTTGAAGTTTCATTATCGATTGCATCTGGAAATGGAAAAGAACATATGGCTATTGTTTCTGCTTTATTGAATATTCCTGTGGGGATAAAGTTAGTTGTTTATACCAAGCAAGGAATTGAATTTTTGACTTAAGTCAAAAATTGATATATATTTTCTAAAATAATCTTGTTTTAAAAGGTTAAAATTAATTATGAATTATGCAAAAAGATTATAATATAAGCGGAGGATATACTCATGGTGAAGTATCGGGAACATTTAGCGGGGCTTTTAGACTTCATGATGATGGAAGAGTTGTTGGAACCATGAATGATTCTGGAGCAGATATTAGGTTTAATAGAGGAAAAACAAAACTAATTGTAGGAATAAGTGAAAAGGATAAACTAAACTTTTGGAAGTTTTCTCCAAGTTCGATTATAGTGCCCTTAGTTTATGCTATGAACGCAGATGGAGAGAATAGTTATCGGGGCAGATGGGCTCCGATTGAAATTCCTTTGTCTGCGTTAATTGAAGGAGTAGAGGGAAAGCAAGGACTTAGGGAATTAGAAGATGCATTTAAAGTAGATAATCTTGAAGCTACCTTGGGAATATTAAGTAGAATTGAAAAGAGCAGAATTCAATCTTACCTTGACCCTAATCTGATTAGAGATATCTTAGCACTGAGTGAAGAAACAGGTTATTTATCCCTTAAAGAAGTTACGGCTTTTAGTGCTTGATTAAAATGGAAAAATTAATTTGGCAACCTAGATTTTGTGGAGGAAGCGATTTTATGATTTATCTTGATGCTGAGTTTGCTAGAAGAATGATAAAATCTCCTGTTCCCGAAGCAACACGAACAAGAATGAATAAATTAGCGAATGAAGATTTAGAAAGATTTTCAATAAGTTGGACAGACATTTATCTGTTTCATGAAGGTTCTGGTTTTGTAAAAGAGATTCATCTGGGCAGGGGAGGAGTTTGGCTGTCTACTAGTTCTAATAATGTGGATAGTCTTCTTAGGAATGCTCCTTTAAGAAAACCAATTGAATATCATTCACATAATGTGCGCACTATAGATCAAGCGTATGCTTTCATGTATTTGGTTGATAAGTGGGTAAATTATTCTGATGCTATGATTGGAAGATAAATTAGTTATTTTTAAGAAGTATAATAAATAAATCCTACTTCCTCAACATCTTTCTTAAACTCCTTTTCGGCTTTACCTAGGACAGGATCAAATTCTACCGCACTACTGCTTCCTTGATTAACATCGAATCTAATCTCTAAATCCTCATGTTGATTAAATCTTAATCTTAATTTAGCATCGTTATTACCTCTAGATAATCCTCTCGAGATACTAGTTCCAAATCTATCTTCATAATATCCTTCTTGGCTCATAAACTCCTTTATGCTTTCTAAATAATATTCTGCTGAAGGTTTTTGCCCATAGAAAAATCCAAAGTTTCTTTCCCATGAATCCAGAACAACTGCGACTTGAGAGATGCTTAATTCTTCTAATCTCATAAAAAATAAACCTAGAAATAGTATTTAAAGATATGACTCTTAAGAAAATCGAGCTCCTAACTACTTAGTGTAAATAATTTCTGATTATAGAATTTGTTAAATAATCTTTGTTTTAGCTAAACAAATATAAAATACTTAGATATATAGGATTTTGATAATTGATATAGTTATTTTAGTACTGAAATTCTCGTGATAGACAATTTCTTAACCTAAACTAATTGATAAATCCATTACTCATTAAAGTTATTGCTTTAGGAAATTTCATAAATACATCTAAGCATTGGTTGGCTAAAATCCCGCTTGAATGTAGCACTTGATATTTGTCCTGCTGAAATATTTTTCCTAGATGTTCTGTTATGTGCATTGCTCCACTCTTGTCTGCATTTGTGCCAGATACTACTCTTTTTATTTTGTGAAGTAAGATTGCTCCAAAGCACATTGGGCAAGGTTCAAAAGTTGTATAAAGAGTAATTTCCTTAGGATTTTCGGCAATAGTTTTTTGAGCTAATTTTAAGGCTAACATCTCGGCATGATTAAACTCGTCCTTTGTAGTATTAGTTAAATTATGTGCTTTGGCAATAATTTTATTTTCATGAACAATTACACAACCTATTGGCCAATTTCCTTCTTTTAATGCAATTTCGGCTTCTTCAAGAGCAATGCACATAAAATATTCATCATCCATAGGGTAATGGATTAGGATATATTTATAATAATTTGTATAAAGTTAAATTAATTGATAAACTTGAACAAAAGTGCCTACATCTTCATCAAAGGAATTATCTAACGGATAAATCTTAACTTCCTCTAATAATCTGAATCCGTTTGACTCGAACTGATTATCAGCAAAATTCTTTGATACTTTAAACTCAAAATCGTTACTTTCTGCTGTTTGAGTCAGAAAATCTTTTAATCCTGAAATAGTTTTTTCTTTTGGTATCTCGGAGATTAATTTTGAATAATACTCTTTAGCTTGAATTTTATCTTTCAAATAAATCTCTGTTAAAATTAAAATCCCTTTTTTATTCAGACAATTTTTAATTTGGGTAATATACTTTTGTTTTTCTTCATCTTTTACATGATGATA
This sequence comes from Nanobdellota archaeon, assembly GCA_038045425.1. GTDB lineage: Archaea > Nanobdellota > Nanobdellia > Pacearchaeales > GW2011-AR1 > SICV01. The sequence continues at coordinate 9,882 of JBBSYD010000099.1, forward strand.
AGCAAAAATTGAGAAGACTAAATTATATTCCTTGTCTAGTTTAACTTTGAGTATATCTTGATTATAAAAGTTAGATGTTTTTGACTTGATTTTTGATTTTTTGGCTAAATCTAAAAATCCTTTGTTAATGTCAATTAATGCTACGTTGCTAACTTTATTTACTTGATTTGCAAATATTTGAGTATTTATCCCAGTTCCACAACAAAAATCAGCAATGTTTATTTCTTTAAACTTGGAGGTATATTTTTTTGCTAACTCTATTGTCTTCTGGATTGATTTGGTATAATCTGGTCTAAGGTTTTGAAATTTCATATAATCTTCATACTTATCATAAACATCTATATCTGTCATATAAACCCAACTTTGACAGATGACCTTTGAGCTCGTCGAGAAATTTTAACTTTTTC
>JBBSYD010000100.1:0-1384 GCA_038045425.1 Nanobdellota archaeon
ATTGGAAAGATGTATTTATGCGGAGAGTATATCCTTCTTACTAAGGGTCACTCTCATACAGATAAGCTCCAGTAAATTGTAACCCTAGAGTAGTTACAATACTAAGGTTTAAATACCCTCAAAAAAAGAGATAATTATGAATCATCGAGGAACACAAATAAGCACGCCTGCTACGAGCTCTATGCTAAAGATATTGGTTGTAGAAGATAACCCAGTGCTTAGAACAACGGCTAACCTATCAGTAAAAAAAACCCTAGAACAAAAGGGAATCTCTGACTATGCTATTCATCTTGCAGAGCATGGGCATCAAGCCTTAGAAACAATGAAAGCATATCCTGGAAGATACGACTTAATTATTACAGATAAAGATATGCCTCAAATGTGTGGGTTAGAACTTTTATCCCATTTAGGAAAACATAAAGATGTCCCTGGAAGAGCAGTATTCCTGTTTAGTGCAACTTTAGATCACAAAGTAATAGAAAAAGCAAGACTTCATTATCCTAGAGTAGTATGCAGACAAAAAGAAAGTAATATTCCTGAAATAATTGAAGAAGCAATTGAACATGCACTTCAAGAAAGATTCTATACTCGACTTAAAGACAGAGAACTAACAAAAGATGAAATCCAAAGAGTAGGAGAAGTAAAAAGAATAGTTAATGAACTATATGCTAAAAGAGCGGTAAGTTTTTCTAATGCTTTAGGAAATTGGAAAAATGAGTTGATAGATTATCAAGTATTTATTACAGACACTATAATGTTCCATTTAGCTTCTAAAAGCACATTAAATTCTTATGCAAAATATTTAGACCATGAAGATTTTCTATCAGTAGAAAGTTTTGTAAGAGATCAGTATTCCCAAACTCGTAAAAGCGAATAAATCGAAAATATACTCATTTTCAAATCCCTTAAAATATAAATGACCTCGATGGGACCTTGAGCGAATACTTCGCGAGAGGCACCGCGGAACTTTGCTCTGCGAGTGTTTTCAAATCCCTTAAAATATAAATGACCTCGATGGGATTCCGAAAACTTCTATGAAGTTTGAGTGGACTGAGGAACTCATTCCTCAGGATGTTCAAATCCCTTAAAATATAAATGACCTCGATGGGATTTGAACCCACGACACCTGGATTTCTGCAGACATTCAAGGAACTAAATTTTTCTTTCGGTTCCAGGGAGCCTTTCTTTTTAAAGAAAGGGAGCCTTAAGAGTCCAGTACTCTAACCGGGCTGAGCTACGAGGCCATATGATAATACCATAAAAAAGTCGTTTAAAAATATGTCTATTAACCTAAAATCCAATATAGAAAATAAAAACATCTTGGACAAGGTGAAGCTCCCAACCGATGCAGAGCATCGGGGCATCTAAAACTAGTCAAATGATA
>JBBSYD010000101.1:0-9223 GCA_038045425.1 Nanobdellota archaeon
CCTTCGTCTGGTACTCTCTAGTCACCTTTAGAGTAACTGAAGTGATTGAGTAGATCGCTTCCGTAGCAAGATTGTAATACTGCAAAGCAGCCCACGAGCTGATATAAGAAGGAGTCCGAATTACGTTCGCAAGATAGAAGGAATAGGAATATTTGCTTCTGAATCAATAAAAAAAGGAACAATAATCTGGGCTTTTAACCCGATTATTGATAAAAAGATTACTAAAAAGGAATTCGATAGTCTACCAAAAATAGGAAGAGAATATTTAGAAAATTATTGTTACATTAATAAGAAAGGAGAATGTATCTTATGTGGGGATAATGCTAAGTTTTTCAATCATTCTGAAAGTCCAAATACTATTGACTGCCAAGATACAGATAACGAAGAGATTCCAACTATCGCATCAAAAGATATCTCCATTGATGAAGAAATAGTTTCAGATTATAGATTATTTGATTCTGGATTTAAAATGAAGTTAAAGAAATAATCTCTCCTTTAGTAGATTAATAACTACCTAGTTCTCTATTTGGTAAACTTCTAGATTTAAGTAATTCGCTTACTAAACTCTTTTATTTCGTTTTTCTAAAAAATTAGATGCATATTCGTAGGCAGAGCGTATTCCAAATGGAACAGTTGCTATTCCAATTATGGCTAATGGTAAAACTGGACCAACGATATTTGGATATCTTTCCAATGCTTCAGTTAAACAACCACTTGCAGTTATAATATAACACAACTGCACTGCAGGTAAAATGATACTATTTTTAGTATGTTCCATATCTTCTCTACGCGATTTAATTATTTCTTCAAGTTCGCCCATATTTATTAAACAAATTTATACTTTATTAATTTTTTTAATACCTAAATTTAAATTTTTAAAAGATTAAAGTTCAAATCCCTTTACTCAAAGAAATCAATTCGTCCTTAGAAATTAATCCAGCAATTCTTTCAACAATCTTTCCATCTTTCAAAAATATCAATGTCGGTATTGACATAACTTCAAACTTCTCAGCTAATTCCTGTTGACCATCGATGTCAATTTTTCCAAAATTAACTTTGCTTTTCATCTCTTTTGCAACTTCTTCAAAAACAGGAGCCAACATTCTACATGGTCCACACCACGTTGCCCAAAAGTCCAATACCCATTTTCCCTTTTTAGTTTTGGAATCAAAATCCTTTGACGTCAATTCCGTATAATGCTCGCTCATTTTATTTTTTTATTTCGTGCCTTAATAAATCTTGCTTATAATTTTGCAGTAACAAAAAATTATTATTTTTACTTCGATAGTCTTATTATCTCTAAATCTTTATCTTCGTGTTCACAATCCAAACATACAATTACTAACTTTTGCTCAAAATTAAAAGAGTTTATTTTTTTAGCTTTCTCAATCAAAGAAGCTTTAATCTCCTCAATATTAGCCTTGTTAAGACATTTAAATTTTACTTCTCCAACCAATAGTTTTTTATTCTGTTTATCTATTCCTACTATATCTGCTTCCGAATTTTTGTCCCACCATCTACCAAAAAAGTAATCTTTGTAATTTTTATCGTAAATCAATTCAGAAATTGCTATTTCTTCAAAAATTCTGCCAGTAAAAGTGTTTAATTCAGGCATAATCTTTTCATCAAGAAGTTTATCTTGTTTTTCTTGTTCAATATACTCCTGATTCTCAAATATAAACCTAAACCAAAATTTAAAGAAGTTATCTCTTAATAAATAAATTCCATTTCTAGATTTAGAAAAACTCTTTTCCGTAATTGGCACTCTTCTTTCAATTAATTGAAGACCAATTAAAACACTTAAATATTTATTAACAAACGATTTTTCTAAACCAGTATCTTTAATAATTTCCCACGATTTTGTATTTCCTTTTGAAATTGAATACAAAATTGAGAAATAATTACTTGGTTCTTTTAACTCTTCTCTCAATGTAAACAAAACGTCTTGATAGAGAAATTTATTTTTTCTTGCAATATTCTCCAATATATTCTCTCTTAAAGATTTATCGAAATCAAACTCTAACAAATATGCAGGCATTCCGCCAAGAACGGCATAAGTTAATACTTTTTCTTTAAAGCCCATCTTTTCAGGGAAAAATAAGCAAGCATCTTTAAATTTTAGTGGCTCTAAAAGAATCTGTTCGGTTCTTCTTCCGTAAATTGGACTTTTTTTGCCTAACATTTTTTCCATCATTGTAATAGACGAACCACATAAAATAAAAAACGCATTTTTTTTAGAAAACTTATTATCCCAATAATCTTGTAATATCGAAGTAATTTTCTTTGAAGATTGTACAATATATGGAAATTCGTCAAACACAATAGGTATTCTTGGTTTTTCAAATAAATACAAAAACAAAGCATCCCAATTAGAGAAAGGATTTGCTTTCAAGACTTCATCTTTATAGTACTCTGCTATCTGTGAGCTTATTTTTTTTAATTGTTCTGCTCCAGATTCCTGCCTTGCTAAAATATAAAGTCCCTTATGTTTATTCAAAAATTCTTTCATTAATTCTGTTTTTCCAACTCTTCTTCTGCCATAAAGCACAACTAACTTAGCACTACCTTTTTCATAAATCTCATTAAGAAAAGCGAGCTCTCTAATCCTATTTTTGAATGTTTTTTCAGTCATTTTTGTCTTTTGTCGTCTATTAATTAGTATACTCCATAGTAGTATACTTGAAAGTATACTATTTAAACCCTTTGATATTTAGTATACTTCAGAGTATACTATCATCTTTTCATGCTATAGACATTCTCGTTGGTTTGGTTAGTCCGTTTTAGAGAATGTCTATTAGAGAATCCCGTACGAAATTCATCATAATTTAACGGGATTATCTATATAATCGGAATCTCATCTAAAAGAAGGTGATGAATTAGATGCAGATGCAAAAGATGGAGAGATTAAGTTGAGAAGAAAATAATTTCTAAAAATTCTCTAATCAAAAAAATCTAAGGATTGGAGCAATTACTTGCTCCCTAGCTCGGCAAGGCTCTATCGCTTTCGCTCGAGCCGGATCACGAGTATCCTTATGTTTATTACTCATAATCAAAATACTTAAATCTTTCATTTTGCGTTTTTCAATTTGATTCATTTTAAACTACTAAATTATCTCTTAGCCTGTTTCCATAGAATTTCAAAGTACTTTCTGAAACTGTTTGATACAGATTTATTCTCTATCATAATAACCATAGGATTATCCGAAGAAAGTATGAAAATAGATACTTTATCTTTATAGATTTCAATACTTGTGGGCATTTCTAATTCTTTAGGCATAAAACGGACTTCAGTATTTGATAGCTTATTTCTAAATTTGTATACTGAAGTATATTTTTCATTAACCAATTGTTTATGAATTATTCCTTTTTTTGCCCTATACTCCTGTCTTTTATTAAAATAAATCTCCCAAGATTCGGGTTGTTCGGTAAGCCCCATACTAAGCCATTCTTCGCCTTTTTTTAGAGAGTTGATAATATCCTCATTAGCAGTTTTCATTCCATCAAATCCAAGATATATTTTAGCCTCCGATTTATTTGCCTTTTTTTGTTTTAATATAAGTTCAGGAATTATTTTTTGAATATCTCTTTTTTCATTCTCAATTAATTTAGTTTTTTCATCAAGATAAGATAAAATCATTTCAGGACTGGCACTTTCAAAATATTTCACATTATTCTTAATAATATAACTTACCAATCCCTTTCCAATTAATCTATCAAGAACTTCATATACTTTTGAGCCAGAAATTTCAGATTTTCTAGTAATTTCCCAAGTCGTCGTGCTTCCCAACTCAAGCAATGCTAAATATACCTTAATTTCTCCGTTTGTTAATCCAATTTTTTCCAATGCATTTTCAATCATACTCTTTCAAACCTCTCCAGATATATAAAATTATCTATTATAACGTATAAGGGGGGAGATAATGAATATAAATGAGGTTTTTGCGAGGATTTTATGGAACTTACAGATAAACTGAGTAAAACTAAGCAATCTGGACACAGTATGCTATCATTACCCTTCGCATTTTCAGCATTAATTGCTGGCATGATACCATCAGCTATGGGTGGATATTCACTTGCAACACATCAATCCCTGCCTCAAGAAAATCTAGCTCGTCTGGGTGCATACACTTCCATGCAGATAGTACCTGCTTTAATGTTTACTTGGTGTATCAGTAATTTTGGTTCACCTTGTAAAAATAAAAAAGAGTTAGCCCTCAGGCTTGGCGCGATAGTCGGCTCATACTCCGTCATTCAGGGAATTGCAGGTGCTGCAGGATATGTGTTAGGATGTATGGTAAGATAAAATGGAACCTGCAAAAATAACAAAAATACACGGATTTACATTAACCGATGAAGTTAGTGAAGGAAAATACCTTATAAGAAGAGTCAAGGGCGGAATGAGTTACATGTTAGACACAAGAGGACTAAATATTAGAGAGTTATATCACACTAATTATACTTTAGTTTCACCAGCAGAATTCTCTATGCGTGCTGATTTTATGACTGGCACTCAGAGAGCATATGATTTATTTAAGCAGGGCATAAATTTAGCAGGTCATGATGATTTCAAAGCATTAAATGCAATAGAAGAATCACATCAAATCTTGTCTGATTTAACTTCTAAAGATTCAATTCTTGCAAGATTACTGCGTTTAGATTTATCTATTATTGCAAATGAAATAAAATTATGCGCAGGATATTTCCATGTTCAAAATCAAGTAGCATCTCCTCAATTTTATCAATCTAAACTAGAGGCTTTAGCAGGTCATGACCTTCAGGCAAAATTAAAACTATTCATAAATGCGGAAAATGAAATGGCGATAATTGGAGGACAAAGAATATTGGTCGCGTAGGTAAATCTACCTATTCCCCACACCCGCCTCTAGTAGTCTGTTTACACGTCGTGCAAACCATTGAACAATTTCCAATTCTCTTTGCAGGACTTCCACACAATTTACAAATTAATCCTTCATTTCCAAAATCCATATGCTCTTGTTTTTCTTTTTGTTCTTTTTTGAAATCAGTCAACTCTTTTTGCTCGTCTTTAGTAGCCTGTAACTCTAAAGGCATTAAAATCTGAACTCCTCCACTTCCAACTCCAAAATTATTTATCATAAACTGTGCAACATAATCCACGATTGACGAAGCAGTATTAATTGATTCAATTTTATCGTCCAATTCTCCGCCTCCAACATTCTTCACAAATCCAGAAGGTTCAAATTTCTGATGTCTGAATTTTCTAAAGAACTCTTCAATAGGAATTCCATACTGCAAGTTCATCGATACTGAAGTTGCCCACGCATCAAGTAACCCTCTGATAGTCGAACCTTGTTTGTGCATAGAAATAAATAATTCTCCCGGTTGTCCGTCATCATAAAGTCCAATTGTAATATATCCTTCATGTCCTCCAATCTCGAATTTATGAGTCATCGCTTTTCTTGTTTGTGGCATTCTCTTTCTTTCAATTCCAACCATAACTTCTTTAATAATTTCCTTCACAATAATTTCTTTTTTTACCATTTCTCCTTCAGTTTTCTTAGTATTCAATGGTTGGCTTCTCTTACTATTCTCTCTATAAACTGCAACTGCCTTCAATCCTTGTTCCCAAGCAAATAAATACGCATCAGCAATATCCTGTGCAGTTGCAGATTCAGACAAATTAACGGTTTTACTTATTGCTCCAGAAAGAAATGGTTGAGCAACTGCCATCATTTTAATATGCCCTTTCCATCCAATTGCTCTCTGACCTTTTGCTGGTTTGAAAGCACAATCAAATACTGGTAAATGTTCTTCTCTCAATCCTGGGGCGCCTTCAATCATATCATTCTTATCGATATAATCTACTATATTTTTAGCCTGTTCATCATTATATCCCAAATTCTTCAAAGCCATAGAAACTCCCCGATTAACCATTTTCAGCATTCCTCCTCCAGACAAAACTTTATACTTAACCAATGCAATGTCAGGTTCAATTCCAGTCGTATCGCAGTCCATCATGAATGCAATTGTTCCAGTTGGAGCAAGCACAGTAACCTGCGCATTTCTATATCCAAACTTCTCTCCTAACTCTAACGCATCAGTCCAGACGTCCCAAGCTTCATTGGCAAGATATCTTAATTCACTTGGCATCTTCTCAACATCAATTTTCTTCACCGCTTCTCTGTGCATTCTAATGACTTCAAGCATAGGCTCTCTATTCTTAGCAAATCCTGGGAAAGGTCCAACCAAAGCAGCCATCTCCGCACTCGCCTTATATGCTTCTCCCCCCATAATAGCAGTTACTGCCGCCGCAACAGCTCTTCCTTCATCAGAATCATAAGGCAATCCATAACTCATTAACAATGCTCCAAGATTTGCATATCCTAATCCAAGAGGTCTATAATCATGAGAGTTCTGAGTAATCTTAGCAGTAGGATAGCTACTTCCATCAACAAATAATTCCTGAGCAATAATTATATTTCTTACAACCTGCTTATATTTTTCAGCATCAAACTTTGAATCTTCAGTTCTAAATTTCATAAGATTTATCGACGCTAAATTACATGCCGAATCATCTAAAAACATATATTCGCTGCATGGATTACTTGCATTTATTCTTCCAGAAATCTTACAAGTATGCCACTTATTTATGGTCGTATCAAATTGCATTCCAGGATCTCCGCACAACCAAGTTCCCTCTGCAATTTTATTCAAAATCTCTTTAGCCTTGAATGTTTGACAAACTCCTCCACCTTTAACAAATCTAGTACTCCAATCTCCGTCACTCTTTACTGCCTGCATAAATTCATCCTGTGCTCTTATGCTCATATTACAATTTTGGAAATAAATACTACCATATGCTTCTCCATTCATTCCTCCAGAATATCCTGCCTCAATTAATGCCCATGCCTTCTTCTCTTCACTTTGTTTAGCATTAATAAATTCCATAACGTCAGGATGGTCCACATTAAGAATTTCCATCTTTGCTGCTCTTCTTGTCTTTCCTCCAGACTTAATTATATTTGCATATGCATCATATCCTTTCATAAAACTCAAAGGTCCAGAAGCTCTTCCTCCTCCAGTAATAAATTCTTTAGAACTTCTCAATGGAGACCTGTTTGTTCCAGTTCCAGATCCTGCTTTGAACAACATTGCCTCTGCAACCTGAACTTCCATAATAGAATCCATGTCATCCTTTATACTCTGAATAAAACAAGCAGAACACTGAGGTCTATCATCAGTCTTAAGGCAAGGAATCACACTTCCGGTTGTAGCATCCCACTTATGAACCGAAACGCCTCCCGAATTTATATTATACTCCTGTATTCCTGCATTAAACCACACTGGAGAATTAAATACTGCCAGTTGATTCACACAAATGGAAGTAATCTCTTCCTTCAAAATATTTGCCTGCTCTTGATTAAAATATCCCTGCTTTATTGCCTGTCTTCCCACATATCTAGAAACTCTTCCTATAATCTTCTCAATTGAATCTTCTCTTTCATTCTTTGCCTGATCTCCCCAAAAATATTTACTCGCAACAACTTTTAATGCCAGAGGACTCCAAAAGTCAGGTCTTCTAACCTTTGGTTGAATAAATATCAACTTACCCATATCATCACTAACTTTAACATCTTCAGCAATCCAACTTATTGGATTTCCATAAATATCAAATTCAAATGGACTCTTTCCCTCATGGGTAAAGAATCTTTCCATAATAAATTTGCCCATTTCTAATTGTCTTAATCTCTCAGGGGTCATTTTAGCATTAACTCCTTTATTTCATTTTTAAAATCAGAAACATCTGTAAACTCTCTATAAACTGAAGCAAATCTAATGTATGCTACCTTATCAACTTTTTTCAATTCACGAGATACAAACTCTCCAACATCCATAGAATTAACTTCCTTTCCCTTTCTTCTTAGTTTTTCTTCAATAGTAGCTATCATTTTATCTATTTGTTCGATACTTACAGGTCTTTTTTCGCAAGCCCTTTCAATACCTCTTTTTACTTTATCTCGGTCAAAGTCTTCCCTTCTGCCATCTTTCTTGACAACTTTAAGGCGAACTTCTTCCAACGATTCAATTGTATTAAATCGCCGAGTGCATTTTTCACACTCTCTCCTCCTTTTGGTAATTCCTCCGAAGTCCCTCTTATCAACAACCTTTGTTTCATCTTTTTGACAGTAGGGGCAAAACATCATAATCACCAATTATACAAGCCCTTGTGTAATTCCTCGATAAAAAACACAACCCCTTGTTATAATTATTATTCCTCACTATATTTTCATATTTAAACATTTCCATGTTTTTTATTCTTCCGACGATAAAAATCCAAAAAAAATCTGTTCCACTTTTCAAGTAACAAAAAATATTTTTCCCGATTTTTTGTATAGAGAAGTTTGAGTCATTTTGCAAAGTTCTCTATATCACTGATAAATAATATACTAAATCAGCCAATATCTAATGCTATTCTCCTGCAAGAATGAATTGCGCAGGACTTCAGCAATAATAATCTAACTCCCATAGCGGACAATATAATAATCATATAACGCAAAATTTCTCTAAAAAATATATTTATATACTTCAAACTCTGAAAATATCTATGGCATTTCAAGATCCTGCGTCTATTTCAATCATTTCAGATTCAGTAAATAATTTTCTTCTAGCTCATCCAATTCTCGTTTCAATCGTAATGCTCTGGGCACTAATCTGGAAAGGATTTTCCATGTGGAAAGCTGCTCAAAACAAAAGTCTTCCTTGGTTTGTTATTCTTCTAGTCATAAACAGCTTGGGAATTCTTGATATTCTTTACATATTTGTATTCTCAAAGATGAATTCAAGTCCTTCAACAAATAACTTCCCTAAACCTTCTTCCAAAAAAGGCAAGAAGAGATAATTACTCTACGAAACTTAATTCGCCAGCTTCTTCTTTAACTCCAATTCTTCCAAAATAAGGTACTGCTGGTGGAGTTAACAATTCATCCAATAAATCTAATGCCTCTCCAAAGTTAATTTCTTCCCCTCTTGTTCTATATCCTGTTCTATATTTTCTATCAAAATCTTCAGCTATTTTAAAAGAATACTCTTCTCTAACATGACCTAAAAATTCATTAAATTTCATAACTATTTATTAGCCTTCATCCTTAAATAACTTTCTTTTTGATACTTCCAGATTAGTAAGTTATTTACCTTAACTCCGCAAAAATTTAGGGAATATGTTTGAGATTTATCCCTAAATTTT
>JBBSYD010000102.1:0-4968 GCA_038045425.1 Nanobdellota archaeon
ATTTGCATTTAATGATCTAGATTTCTATTCAAAAATCTATTTGGGATGTAGCCACTTTAAGCTAAAGATTTAAAAAGCACTTTTTGTAAGGATAAAAATGGCAGAGAAAGAGTCCAACTTAAGAAAGATTGAAAGATTGACAAACAATCAGGAAAATATTAGAAACGTCGCTACAAGTGCGCATATACATCACGGAAAATGTGTTAAAGGAGATTCTAGAGTGATGCTTGCGGATGGAAGCGTTCAGAGTGCAAAAGAGATATTCGAAAATATTGCAAAGGAGGGGACTATTAAAGAGGATAATGAGGATCATGTTGTTTATGTTCCTTCAAAAAAGATTGAAGTATTTTCTTTGAACAAAGATAATGAAAGGGTTGAGAAGAAAGAAATTGAATATGCCTGGAGATTAAAAGGTGGACAAACAATTAAAGTGGGATTGAGAAATGGATTTGAGATAACAAGCACTCCTGAACATAAGTATATGGTTTATAGGGAGGGATTAGAATATGTTGAAGCAAAAGATATTTCTCTTGGAGATAGAGTTGTTTGTGCAAGAAAATTGGATTTTGAAGGAATTTCTGAGGATGAAATGAAGATTAAGATTTTACAAAAATTATCTGAAAATAATTTTTATGTTTCTCTTGAAGAAGAGTTTTCTAAAGAATTTAATAATTTTATAATGAAGTTTGGTTTGAATAAGATTGAGTTAACTATAAAAAGTAAATCATTTTATCATGGAATCTGGCAAAATAGATATAATATAAAAGATTTAATTGAGTGTAGTAAAATATTTGGAATTTCATTAAATAATTTGTATGATAAAATTGAAAGCATTCTTTACAGAACTGGAAAGCAGAGAGGACAAAATTCTTTACCTATGAAGTTACCTCAGAATTTTGAAGAATTTTTCTATTTGGCGGGGCTATTTGTTGGAGATGGTTCTGGAAAGAAATTTGTAGTTGGAAAGAAGCAATTAGGGGGAAGAGCTGAAGAAATCTGTAAAAAACTTGGAATTAAAACTAAGTTTGTAGACTATGGAAATAGGACTCCTGAAGTTCATACAATCCTAACTTTGGAAATGATGTTTAATGCCTTGTTTGATTATCCTCTAAGACAAAAATCCCATAATGTAAGAATATCAAATTTTGTATGGCAAAGTAAAGATAAGTATGTTTCGCAATTCTTGAGAGGATATTTTGATACGGATGGATGTGTTGAAAAATCAAGAAGTGCAGTTACAATAAGTTCTGTAAGTAACAGAATGATTAATGATTTACATTTATTGCTGTTAAGATTTGGATGTATTGCAATAAAAGAAAAGGATAATACTCTGTCTATTTCTGGACTGTCTGCTTTGAATTTCTTAAAGAATATTGGGTTTGAACTTAATGAAAAAGACTTGAAATTAAAAATACTTGTTGGAAAAGTTTCAGGGAGTGTTGTTTGCGATACTATTAAGGTTGGAAATCAGGTAATGCTAATAAATAAGAAGATTAAAGATTATGAAACTCATGAATTGGCTTATATCGAAGTTAATAAGATTGAATCTGGATTTGAAGAGGTAGTTTATGACTTTACAATTCCAGAAAATCATAATTTCGTTGCAGAGGGAATGATAATTCATAATACTGCGTTTACTGATAACTTACTTGCTGCGGCAGGAATGATGGCTAGTAAGAATGCAGGAGACTTGGAAGAAGGAATGACTACTTGGCAACATGGGGACGAACAAGAAAGATTGATGACAGTAGACGCTGCAAACGTATCTATGGGACACGAATTCGGTGGAAAGGAATATTTGATTAACTTGATTGACACTCCCGGACACGTTGATTTTGGTGGAAATGTTACAAGAGCAATGAGAGCTATTGACGGAACTTTCGTATTAGTTTGTGCAGTTGAAGGAATAATGCCCCAGACTGAAACAGTATTGAAACAAGCATTAAGAGAGAGAGTAAAGCCAGTTTTGTTCATTAACAAAGTAGATAGACTTATTATGGAATTGAAAGTTACCCCAGAAGAAATGCAGAATAGATTTAAGAAAATTATTGATTCATTTAATCATCTGCTTATGCAAATTGCTGAACCTGAATTCAAGGAAAAGTGGCAAGTTAGCGTTCTTGATGGAAGTGTTGCTTTCGGAAGTGCAAGAGAAAACTGGGCAATGAGTGTTCCTTATATGAAGAAGAAAAATGTATCATTCAAAGATATCTATAATATTTACAAATTGGAAGGAGCTGAAAGAGATAAGTGGGTATGGGAACATGCTCCATTAAATGAAGTTATTTTAGATATGGCTGTAAAACACTTACCAAATCCTTTGGAAGCACAGAAATATAGAATTCCTAAAATCTGGAGAGGAGATATTGAATCTAAATTTGGAAAGGATTTATTGTCCTGTAATAGAGATGGCGAAGTTGCATTTGTTATTACTAGAATTGTTATAGATCCTAGATCTGGAAAAGAAGTTTGCGCAGGAAGATTGTATTCTGGAACAATGAAGAATGGAATGGAAGTTTATTCTGGAATGAATAAGAAAAAGTATAGAGTTCAACAGGTTCTGGTATATAATGGAATTAAGCCTGAACAATTGGATGAAGTTCCTGCTGGAAATGTATTGGCAATTTCTGGATTGAATTGCGATGTTGGAGATACAATTACTGAAAATGAACAAACTCCATTTGAAGAAATTAAGCATATATTCCAACCAGTTATTACTAAATCTATTGAAGTTGTAAAGTCTGCAGACTTACCTAAGCTTATTGAAGTATTAAGAAAAGTTGGAAAAGAAGACCCGAGTATTAAAATTGAAATTAATGAAGAAACTGGGGAGAACTTGCTTTCTGGAATGGGTGAATTGCACTTGGAAATTATTGAAGGAAGAATCAAGACTGAAAAAGGACTTGATGTTAAAATGGGGCCCCCAATTGTAGTTTATCGAGAGAGTTTGATGAAAGATTCTGGAGAAATAGAAACAAGAACTCCTAACGGACATAACGTGTTTTACATTAGCATGGAGCCATTGGAAGATGAAGTTTACAATGCTATTGAAAGAAGAGAAATTCCTGAGGGAAGATTGAAGAAAAAAGCAGAGGATGTTTGGAAGAAATTGAATGCAGTTGGAATAAGTAATGATGAAGCAAGACAATATCAGGAAATTTATAAGGGAAACGTATTCCAAGAATGTACTAGAGGATTAGTATTGTTACCTGAAGTAATTGAATCTATTATTGATGGATGGAAATTAGTTATTGATGGAGGGCCATTGGCTAAGGAACCAATGATGAAAACTAAGTTTGTATTACATGATGCTAAATTGCACGTGGACCATATGCATAGAGGACCAGCTCAGATTTATCCTGCTATTAGAAATGGAATGTTTGATTGTTTGAAGAAGGGAAGTGCAGTAATGCTTGAACCAGTTCAGACACAATTAATTGAAGTGCCTATGGATTTCATGGGAGCAGTTACCTCTTTAATTGGAAGTAAAAGAGGAATGTTAATTGACGTTCAACAGGAAGGAATTGACACTAAGATTAAGGCAAAGATTCCTGTATCTGAAATGATTGGATGGAGTAGCGATTTGAGAGGTTCAACTGAAGGAAGAGGAGTTAGCAGTTTGATGGATCAGGAATTCCAGAAGACACCAAATGAATTACAAGTTGATGTTATTAGAAAGATTAGACAAAGAAAGGGATTGGCTGAGAATCAGTAATTATCGAATATATACTATTTTGTTACGTGTGTATTTTTAAACTAAAAGAAGTATTTATTTTTATGTCTACAGAGCAGTCTTATCGCGCGCCAGAACTTGTGGAAAAGGGAATTTGGAAACTAGTTGTTGATGATTATTTAGTCGATAAAAGACTTGAAAAGTTTAGTCCTCTTGAAGGGTCGTGCTTCTTTTTTAAAGGTAAATTTATTAGAAACGAAGAACCAGGAGTAACTTTAAGAATTAAATTAGTTCCCTACGCAAATGGGAGCATTGCTCAAGTAAAATTTGAATATGTTCCATTTAAAGCAGATATTCCTGCAAGAGATTTTGAAAAGCAAGACTTTAGATATTTAATCAATGTAAATTCTTTAGAGATAGAAGCAGAAGGGACAAATAAAGAAGTTTCTAATTTTTGGAACCAAGTTGTTTTTCCTAGAATTAAAAGAGCAAAATTTGAATTTAGGGGTAATAAAAAATATTCTGAATGTAATAATATTTTGTTAGGGGTTGCAAGATATGTCGAAATAGTAGGTTGTGAATATAAGAATCCTATTGATTTGATAAAATTATGTTCGTCTTCCTCCCCAGTTAGTTCTTGGGTTGAAACACATACTGATGGAGTTAGTAAAGGAATTATGCAGGTAAAGAATGTAGAAGTTATCGCTAAATATGGGTTTAAATAAATTGTTTAAAAGATAATTTAGCTCGGAAGCAATAATTCTAATTTTGATTATCTAAAGATTTATTAAGACAAAACTTAGGAATTTTTTATGAATGAAGAAATTTTTAAGGCAGGATATTTTGAGCAAGTTGCAGATGTAAATGCATTTTTAGGATCTGATTTTTCTGTTGGAAAAAGAATGATTATTTTAGGTGCAAGTTGGTGTAGACCATGTCACATATATTGCTTGAATATTCGAAGAGGAGAAGAAGTATTAAAGCCTGTATTTGCAGAATTAGAAGTGCAATTGCCAATTCATTATATCGATTCTGATAGTGGGAGTATTCTTTTTGAAGAAAGGGGAATTGCAAATATCCAATCTATTCCTTTGACTATGTTACTTAATTGTGGGAGAAACGTTGGAGAACTTTACGGAGCCAAGTCCCTAGCGAAAGAGGTAATCCCCGAATTAAGAAGCGCATTTGGTAGAATTCCTGTATTGAAATAATAATTCTAATTTTATTTGGGGGCTGAGAATCGGCTACATCCCAAATAAGAAATTCTAGTCAATAAACAAGTTTAAATATACAAT
>JBBSYD010000103.1:0-2297 GCA_038045425.1 Nanobdellota archaeon
GGAAAGATGTATTTATGCGGAGAGTATATCCTTCTTACTAAGGGTCACTCTCTGATTTATCTTAGTATTTAAATGTTACTATATAGGAGTAACACTAGAAAGGTTTAAAAGCTGGGGAGACATGGAATATTATGCCCAGAACATTTGATAATACCCGAGATTTTGTAGAACAGGTAGGAAGGACTCTCTTGCATGAAGGAAGTGAAGGATATCAGATTGGTGCTAGAGCCGATGTTTCTGAAGAAGGGTCAGGAGATTATGCCGGATTTTTTAGAGCAGGATTACTCAAAAGAGAGCATTCTATTTTGCGTTTGAGAGAGCCGATTCAAGGGGAAAGAGATTCATTTGATAATACTTACATTTTAGGACGTTTAGTTTCTATGGGGCAGGCAATTTATGATAATTCTAGGCAAAGACTTAATCCAGAAGTTACTGAACGTGATTTGACTTTAAGATTTAGCTCTCCTGAACAAGTTGGTTCTGAAAGAGTGGCTCTTTCTTCTCCTGTTGCAGAGGTATATTTTAGGCAAATGCTTGAGACAGTAGCAGCCATAGAAGAAGCAAAGTAGATAATTATTTAATATCTCATTTTGTTCTTATTCTATGGGTTTACAAATAGGAGATATTGTTCCGAGGCATGAAATTAAGATTGAAGAGTTGAAAGGGAAAGTTGTGGCAGTTGATGCTTTTAATACTCTTTATCAGTTTCTTTCTAGCATAAGACAACTAGATGGGACGCCATTGATGGATTCTAAAAAAAGAATAACTTCACATTTGTCGGGAATCTTTTATAGAAATGTTTCTTTGATGGCGGATGGGTTAAAATTGATATATGTTTTTGATGGGGAGTATCATCCTTTGAAAGGAAAAACTCATGAAATAAGAAATGAGTCTAAGGAAGATGCTAAAGAAAAATATGAGGAGGCAATGGAAGCAGGAGATATTGATGGAATGGGAAAGTATGCTAGAGGATTTACTAGACTGAATAGTGAGATGATTGCGGAGAGTAAGGAATTGCTTTCTGCAATGGGAATTGCGGTTTATCAGGCGGCTGGAGAGGGAGAAATGCAATGTGCTGAATTGGTTAAACTGGGAGAAGCATATGCTGTTGCTTCACAGGATTACGATGCTCTTGCTGTTGGAGGAACTAGATTAATTCAAAATTTAACTTTGGCTAAAACTAGGAAAACTCCTTCAGGATTTGTTTATATTTCCCCAGAGATGCTTGAATATGAGAAGGTTTTGAATAATTTAGATATTGACGGAGATCAATTAATTTGTCTTGCTATATTAGTTGGGACTGACTTTAATCCTGGAGGAGTTAGGGGAATTGGACCTAAGAAAGCATTGTCTCTCGTTAGGGAAAAAAAGTTTCCAATTCATATATTTAAGGAATTGGAAGAGCAAGGTAAATTGGATTTTAATTGGAAAGAAGTTTTCGAGATATTTAAGAAACCTAATGTGAGCAAGGCAGAGGTTGTTTTTACTAAGTTGGATGAATCCAAGATTAAGGAGATTTTAGTTGAAAGGCATGAGTTTTCTTTGGAAAGAGTTGAGAAGCAATTGGAAAAGCTCAGGGATGTTAAGAAGAAGAGCGCGCAGAGAAGTTTGTTTTAGCTAATCTTTTAATTATGAAAAATAATATTAGCCCAGATATTAGAAATATTATACTTATTTTAGGTTTAGCGATTGATTCATTTAAAATGCTGAATCCAGTAATTCCTTGAAAGCTTATTAAAATTGAAATGAGAAATACTCCTCCTATTGTTATCAAAGACATAGTTTCTAGTCTAGAGGGTTTTCTTCTATTTATTGCTTGTCCATTGTTTGCAAGGGCAAGGTAATTAGAGCTATTTACTCCATATACATTTGCATTTTTTTGTTGGTCATATACTTTTTGGAAAATATGTTGAGGTATTTCATTTGGTGAAGTATTTTTTGCAATAAAGTTTTCACGATTTCGAGCGTCAGTTATGAGTCGATAGTTTTTTGCTATTTGTTCTAAAACGTATACTGCTTTTCCTTGTGTTTCTGATTCATTTGCACTGGGAAATAATTTATGCATAATTTCATGGGTCATTAATCCTATTTTTTCTTCTTCTGATAGATCGGAATGTAATGTTATGACTTCTTCTCCCTGAATGGTATCTTGTCTTGCTGCATATAGCGTAGGAATTGAACCCTTACTTTTTCTTACCCAGGGAAAATGAGATTCATAGACTCTTACGGGCGGGTTTGCTTCAGAGAAGTTTGCAAAAATAGCCTAAATCTAGTCTAAATTAAGAGAATAATTGCTC
>JBBSYD010000104.1:0-27348 GCA_038045425.1 Nanobdellota archaeon
ATTTAGGGATAAATCTCAAACATATTCCCTAAATTTTTGCGGAGTTAAGGTTATTATGAGTTTTACCTGGAAAAATTTTATTCAGGACGAGTTCTTGCTCGCGAGTATCAGAATAAACTCCCAATATTCTATCTGCCATTAATTTTTCATTGCCTTTGTATTTGATATCTAGTTGTCCATATTCGTTATCAAGTTGATATGCTTCAGTTAAATGCAAATAGAAATATTCTCCAGTTATTCCCAAAGTTCTGTGCATCGGAAATGGCCCTTTTGAAATTTTTTCTAATCTACCTATAGTCGTATGAAAAAACCTTGTTCCAAGTATCCAGCGAGCTAATAATATCTCTCCTACCCAAATCCTTCTTGACTTATCTTCTCTTTCCAAAAATGTCTTGTTAAAATCTATAGCTAAACCATCATGCGTATCTTCCATAAAAAAACCTCATTACATTAGTTATTAAGTATTATTGATAAAATATTAACTAAAAAGACAAAATTTATATACTACTCTGCTTATTTGTTTAATATGGATATTGATTTATTAGACAGAAAGATAATCTATGAACTGGGTAAGAATGCGAGGATTAGTTATAGGGAGTTGGCGAAGAAAATTAGTTCTAAGAAGGAAGTTGTTGCTTATAGAATAGCTAATTTGATTAAAAATAAAGTTATTACTAAGTTTGTTCCAGTATTCTCTTTAACTAAATTAGGAATATTTTCAGGAAAAATATATATTAATCTAAAGGGCATGAAGAATGATGAACAAGTATTTGATTGGCTTATAAAAAATAAGGAAGTTGCTTGGGTTGCTAAATCGGTTGGAAATTGGGATTTACTGATAGGATTTTATTATAGGGATATTTTAGATTTTGCAAGAATAAAAAACGAAGTTCTTTCTAAATTGAGTAAATATGTTAAAGATTATGAAATTAGCTTCATTGAAGATGGGCTTGTGTTTAATAGAGAATATTTAGTTGGGAAAGACAAGATTGCTAGAAAGGAATTTATTTTTGGAGGCAATTCGGAGAAAATTCAAATTGATGAAATTGATAAAAAGATAATTTCTCTAATAAGAAATGATGGAAGATTTGAATATCTTGATGTGGCTAAAAAGTTAAATTTAGATGCTAGAACTATTTTGACAAGAATAGAAAATTTGAAGGAAAAGGAAATTTTACAGGGGTTTACTATTTTTATAGATTTGAATAAAATAGGATATAAATTATATAAGATTTGTATTTCTTTGAATTCTCTTGAAAATTCTTCAAAAGAAAAAGTTATTCAAATAATTAAAGGTAATCCTAATGTTATTCATCTAATAAAAGCAGTAAGTTCTTGGGATTTAGAGGCAGAAATTGAGTATACTAATATCGAAGAGATTTATAGTTATATTAATTATTTAAAAAATGAGTTGCCTGAGATTATAAAAAATATTGATTTTGTTGCTATTAATCAAGAAGTTAAGTTAGACTTCTTTCCTGAAAGCATTTTATAGGTTTTTCTCTTCCTTTTTTATTTTTATTAAGAATTAAATTTGTTTTTAGGTTTTATTTTTTTGATGCTTGTAAGAAGATTTCTTCAAGATTAGATGCAATGGGTTTTATTTTATCAAATATTCTGTCAATATTTCTTTCAAGATTAGATGCAATTTTAACTTCAAACTCGCATAGTGTACCATATACTGTTGTTTCGTTTCTTATTCTCGGTTGAGCAATAATTGTTCCGATAGGTATTCTTGCAATTAGTTCTATTGGTTGAGCATAATCTACAGAATACTCTGGGCTCTCTATTTTTATACGTTCTTTTAATTCTCTAACTCTCTTTTTAAGATTGTATGTTGAAGTTGGCCCGATTGATTCTTTTCGAGCATGGTTATACCTAATCTCTCTGGGGTCTATTGTGGGGAATGCCATAGACAAACTTAAAATTAAACCGTGATTATAATTAAAAACTTCTTTTAGAAGTGTATTCACTATTGGAAAACAGGAATTTTCGGTAAATGGGCAATGATAAGAAGCAGATTTGATTATTTCTTCTCCTGTTCTGATAGTTTGACATGGGCAATTAAACTGTTTTGTTTTATTAAATTGAAATGTTCCCCGTTCGGCATCATATTCCATTTTAATAATACCTGATTGGCATATATCACTAAGTACTGATCTTAAAGCGTGACTTTTTATTCCTATTGCACATTGTCTTTTAGACATTGATTTAATATGTCTTCCTTTATGCAATCTCATACGTCTTTCATCTTCTGTTATTAGTGAATCATGTTCGCGTATTATTTTGTCTAATGAATCAAAGAATTCTTCATATTCTTTTGGAGTCAAATTGTGTGGATATCTATAAGCTTTTGAGGATTTTATTAAGGCATCAAGAAGGGTATCCGAAAGAATTACTTTAGCTAACTGAGATTGTGAATAACTACTAAAATTCAATAGTTCGGGTGCTCTTTTTGGTGATTCTTCTAATCTTTGTTCTTCACTTAGTAATTTGTTTTCATTTATCATTTTTGTTACTTAAATGTTGTCGCATAATTTGAGCTTTTAACTATAATGTCCCCACTAGGGGGACAGAAGGAAAAGATTTAAAATGAGCGGAGTTCTTATGTTTTTATGAATGAACTAAGAGAAATATTAGAAAGATTAGGATTATCTCCTGGAGAGGCAAAAATATACCTTGCCTTACTTCAAATTGGGGTTTCAAGTGTTGGTCCGATTATTAGCAAATCAGGAGTTTCGGGTTCAAAGGCATATAAAATTCTCGATAGGTTAATTGAGAAAGGACTTGTTAGTTCAATAGAAAAAGAGAATGTAAGGCAGTTTAAGGCAGAAAGTCCTGAGAAATTGCAGGATATTGTTAGGAAGAAAGAAGAGGAGATTAGAGTCATTAATAAAGAGCTTGAGAAAAATATGGATTTCTTGCTTGAGAAAGCTAAACTTTCTGAAAGTCAAAGTAATTGTACAGTTTATCAGGGATTTGAAGGGATGAAAAGCTGTTTTGATTTAGCATTAAAGGAATTGAAGAAAGGGGATAAAATGTATGTTTTAGGAATTACGGAGTCTACTGAACAGATAAGAGATTATTTCATTCATTTTTATAAAAAGCAAGAAGAAAGAGGATTTAAGGTAGAGGCAATATTTGATGAAACTGGAAAGTACAAATCCTCTGAAAGAAAAAATAAGTTGGCTTCATTTGGATTTTTGCCTAAAGGAATTGTAACTCCTGCGACTATTGTAATTTATCATGACAAGGTTATTATTGAAGTGGGAAAAGCGCATTTTATTTTAACTATTTCAATAAAAAACAAAGAAATTGCAGATTCTTTTAAGGTTTATTTTGAACAGCTTTGGAAGATGGCTAAGAAGTAATGTTTTAAGCATTAGGTAAACTATCTTTATTGACAATTCCTTTTCTTTCTTGGAACATTGGTTGGCGTCTCTTGATTTTGAAGCTTTCCCATCTTAATATAGAATCTAACTTTTTCTTCCTAGGTTTAGTATCATTTTTTGCAGAAGAGGATTGATATCCTATTGGAATTAATGCTTCTATTTGGACGTTATCTGGAATTTCAAGAATAAATCTTACATCATAATCATCATAAGAACCTACCCAACAGGCAGATAATTCTAGGTCTGTTAATTTTAATAGAAGGGTTTGAATTGATGCTCCTGCTTGTTGTCTTGAGTATACGCGGCCTCTATCACCATATTGGCTTTCTAGTTGAGAATCATCTGAAACTACTGCAACAAGAATTGGGGCTTCGTTCATCCATAATTGATCTGATGCTTTTGCGAGTCTTTCTATTTTTTCTGGGTCTTCTACAACTATAAAATTCATAGGTAAGTCGTTTCCTGCGCAGGGAACTTGAAGAGCAGAATCAATTGCTTCAAGGACTAGTTTCCAAGATACTGTTTTGTCTTTGAAAGAACGAATTGACCTTCTTTTTTCTACGACTTTGTCGAAATCCATAGATAATTGTAGATTTTGATGTATTTAAAATTGGCGGTTTTAAAATCTTATTTCTCCACAGGCTAGGACTTGATTTCCTTTATAGAGAACTAGGTATTGGCCTTGGGCTAGAGCTTCTAGGGGTTTGGAGAATGTGAATGTGTTGCCTTTAAGAGTGCCCGAATGGAATTGTCCGAGGTGCCTAATTCTGGCTTTGAGATTTCTTGGAAGTTTTGTTTTAGTATTGATTTTGTGGAGATTATGAATTTTTATTATTTTTCTTTTTAGTAATGGGTGATTTTCTGGAGCAATGATTAAAGTGTTGGGTTTTATCTTTTTAGCGATATAATATCTTTCTTGAGGGTTAGGTTTGTCTATAATAATTCCTTGGGATGGAAGAGCTTTTTGTCCTATTGTATAAAATTGGATACCTTGGTGAGTTCCAAGAGGAATTCCTTCTGGAGATTTTACTATTCCTTTTTTAGATTTTATTCTTTGTTGGAGGAATTGATGCATTGGAATTTGCCCGACGAAACAAATTCCTGCTGTTCCGTGTTTATTGTAGTTGGGGAAGTTGAGTGATTTTGCTAGGGTTCTAACTTGGGTTTTTGTGAGATTGCCTAGAGGGAATAAAGTATTTTTTAAGTCTTGTTGGGAAAGCTGAGCAAGAAAGTAGGATTGGTCTTTTGTGGAGTCTCTTCCTGCTAGTAATTGGAAACCTTTTGATGATTTTTTAATTTTTGCGTAATGTCCTGTTGCAATGAATTGAATTCCTCTTTTTTCTGCTTCTTTTCTTAGAATTGGAAATTTTAGGATGGAGTTGCAGGCTAGGTCTGGATTGGGAGTAAGTCCTGATTTATATTCGTGGAACATGGGATTAATTACTTTTGATTTGTAGAGAGATTCATAATCTAGTTTAATTAAAGGAATACCCAGTTTGATTGCGATTTTTTGAGCCATTTTGTAGTCTTCGAGCCAATGACATTCTCCTGTGAGTTTATTTTTTGTATCTGAATATAACTTTAGGAAGACTGCAGTGATTTCATAGCCTTGTTTTTTTAGCAAGTATGCTGCAATTGAAGAATCTACTCCTCCTGAAAGCCCAAGAAGGACGGATTTATTATTTGAGTGTTTCATTTTATTTTAATAGAATAAGAGTATAAAAATTGTTGGGAATTATTGTCTTGGAGGAGAGCGATATTCCGGTTTAAATGCTTGTCCATGTTGAATTAATGCTTGTCTTGCATCTTCTGCAGTTGGGTGAGGACGAGCTTTTGGATGTAACGGATTTGTATGAATTCGGGGAGTATAAGGTTCTTCTAATCTTGGTTTTGTAAACCTTGGTGCTTCTCTAAAATATTCTCTATCTTTTTCATCCATGTTTTTATTAGCAACTGTTAGTTTATATATTTTTGGAATATATTTATTATTTTTAAAATTTTATTTTATTTTTTGAAAAAAATTGAATAATTTTTTCCTCGTCGATAAATAATTTTAACTTTTTTAGAAAACTTTATTTTTTTGAAAAATTTGGTATACATTTATATACAAGTGATGATTAGAAATAATATCAATTGGAAAGAGGAAAAGAAAGTGGCAAAAAAGAAAGTAACTAAAAAAAAGAAAAGATAACTTTTCTATTTGATATTTTTAATTTTTATTCATTCGCTTGAGTTATTAGCTGACTCAAGCTTTTTATTTTTTATAGGGTTCTGGATTTTACATTTCTTTTTTTGATGTATTTTTTATTATATTTTATTCTTTTTTTGAGAATTATGGTTTTAACTATAAAAATAAAACGTTCCCTGGAGGACTCGAACCTCCGACATCCTGATTACTATAGTTTTTCTTAACCTGTAACAGTCAGGCACTCTACCGGCTGAGTTAAGGGAACTTAAAATTAACGATGTATTTAGGGTTTTAAAGCTTTAGGTTTTTGGAGAATATATAATCAGTTATCTTCGTCTTCTTCTAATTCGTCTTCGCCTTCATCGGATTTCGAATTTTCATCTTCTTCTAATTTGCTGTTTTTGTCTTTTATTCCCAAGTCGTCTTTGGTGAATTTCTTTTTTTCTGCGTTCATTCTTTCCATATAATTGTAAACATTTGCTTGTTTGCTTCCTTTAGCGATGTTTTTTATTCCAGTTGTTGCTGCTTCGATATTATCTACTAGTCCAATTATTCCTACTTCATTTCCGTTTATGACTACTTCGCAATCTGAAATGCTTTCAATTGTTCTTTTTGTTTTACCTTCTCTGCCTATTATTCTTCCTCTAACATCTTTCATATCTTTTCTTCTAGTGGCAGATTTCATTTTTATCTTTACAAAGAGAATATCTGGGTCTATCAGTTGAAGGGATTGATGAACGGTGAATCCGAATTCAATTGCATTGAATACTTTTTCTGCGGCTAGTTCATCAACTGCCTCTCCTTCGAAAGTTACTTTATGTCCTTCTAGTTTTATTTCTAAATTTAGCTTTTCTTTTAGAAGTTTGAGATTTTCTTTGACATCTCGTGCTTTTGGGAGGTATATAGTTTCCATCTTATTATAGAATATTGGGGGATTTTAAACTATTGGATTAGATAAGAATTAGTGTGAATGGGATTCCTTGAAGAGAAGAGGTTTCTTCTTTTTGAATTATTCCTGCTTTTTCTGCTGCTTGAATTGCTTTTTGACCGACTATGTTGAATGTTGCATCTTCAATGACTTGACGTTTTATAATTTGGATTGCTTGTTCTTCAGTTACTTTGTCTCCTTTGTAGAAATTTTCAGTTACATCTAATTGGTATTTTCCTTCTTCGAATTTTTTGCCTACCAATTCTGAGTCTGCAAGAGCTACGACGGTTCTGTATGAACGATGGATTTTTATGAACATAAAATTAGGGGGTTTTGGGAGGTTTTAAAGATTTACCTTTTTTCTTTGATGTCTTTTCTTAGCATCTAAAATATCTATTACAATTCTTGAACCATAGTCATTAGTTAGGATATCTAAGGTATATACTGGAAGTTTTACTTGCTCCCTTTTACTTGGCTGAGATTTAGTACCTATTTCAAGTCCAGCCATAATTTTAAGTCTCGAAGAAACCGCTCCTCTTAAATTTGGATGTGGAAAATGATATGAAATGTCATATCCATCTGGAGTTTGGTGCATAGTAACTTTAGTTGCTCCTAGAGTAATTGCAGTTTCAACATAAGTGTTGCACATTCTTGCTAATTCTCCGCTTCCTGGCGAGCTCATTTTATCAAGTGCTTCTTGAACATATCTTGGATTCATATCTTTTTTATGAGAATTGTCTTTATAAGTATTATTATAATTAGAATTTATGTTTCATGGCTTTGCGATTTTCCACATCAAATCAAAATGTTTTTTATACATTGAGGCAACAAGTTTTGATTTTATTACTATAGCTACAAGAGTAGGTTCCCAGATATTAATGTTTATATTGTCTCCGTAGATGAATGTGGCTACTGGACTTGAAAGTTCTTCTGAGAGATATTTTATTTCAGTATAATACTTAGGGGCATTTCCCTTTTTAGTGTATATTCCATAATAAGGAATTTTATTGTTTTTTAAGTCTCTTAACCATTGTTCCGCAAATGTGGGCAATTTTTCTCTTAATTGTCCTTTAATTCCAAAACCATATAGTGGTTTTCCTACTTTAATCATATCTCTCCAGGCAGATTTCATTCCTTCATTTCCTTTGAATAATTCTACTTTAACCTCTTCTGATGAACTTTTATACAAACTTTGTAAATCTGGAAATATTTTATCAAGAACTTCTTTTCTTTCTCTTAGTAGCTCATATAGATTACTTGGATCAGAAGCATTGTATTTTATTGTCTTTCCTTCTTTGAATATGCTGATTAAACCTTTTTCTTTCAATTGTTCTAGAATGTCATAAATGTTTGTTCTGTGAAATCCACATTCTTTAGATATGCCTCGTACTGTGCAGGTTTTTAGTTTTAGGACCGTGTAATAGATTTTTGATTCTGCCTTTGTTAATCCTAGTTCTGTTAATACACTCTCTTCCATAAATAACTATTACTTTTGTTGTTTTTAAATTTGTCTATAAATAGACACACATTCTTTAAATGGCTTTTATTGTGATTACTTTAAAGGAGTTACAATAAAATGAACAAGGTAAATAACGGATGGAATCAGAGAAAAGTGAATTTTTTGAAAGCACATGGGAATGAAGATGATGCTTTTTCTTGTTTAGTCTCTGCTCTGAATATTCAGTCTGGGCAAATAATCGGAGATATTATGGGTGGATATGGGGGAGTTAGCAGGTATATTTTGGAATATTGTGCTAGGAAAGGAATTTCTTTAAGAGTAGTTCTTTTAGATGGTTCGGAGGAACAATTGAAAAAATCTTATGAGTATTTAGCTTCTTTTGATATTTCCAAACAAGGAATTGAAAGAATTTGTGCTGATGTTCGAGTATTTTCTTTGGAAAAAATGTTGGATAAAGTAGTTCTAAAAATGGGTTTACATGAGGTTAAAAAAGAAGAGCAAGTTAATGTTCTTAGAAATATTTATTCTGGACTTAAACCTAAAGGAGAGGTTTATGTTTGGGAATCTTTTGGAGAGGATGAAAGATTGACTAAAGCATTTAGGTTAATAGTTAGAAAGAAAGATAGACTTGCAGGATTTATGTCCCTAGCTCAAAATCGATATTTTTCTTCGGAAAATGAAATTATTGAGAGCCTAAAAAGATCAGGATTTACTGGCATAAGTGAAGTTTATTCAGGAGTGTTTAATTATCAAACTAAAAATTTAATTGATGATTTTAATGGAAATTGGGAATTGGTAAACAAATGGAATAATTATCTTAGAACTCAGTTGCCTAAAGATGTAAAGAGAGACATAAGATTTAGAGATGAAGGCAATTCTATATCTATGAATTTTACTAAAAAAATATTTAAGGCAATAAAGAACTAATTAAAACTTATGTTTTACTGGGGATTTAGCTCCGCAGGCTAGGCAGTGCTTGAATTTAATTCCTTTGTCGGCGATTATTTCTGTATCGGGTTTATGACATTCTGGGCAGATTACAAATTCTTTTGTGTAAAGAAGAACTTTTTCATTTACTTTTTGAGAATTAAGTTTTGTCATGAGAATTAATCTGTCGTTTTCTACTTTTCCAGGAGTTGCAAGTTCTTTTTGAAGGAATTTTGCTATTTGGTCAATTGGACGTCTGATGTAAGATGCTATTTGAGCGATATTTGTAATAATTGTGTTCTTTCCTGCTACTTGTCCAGTGACTGAAGGAACTTCGAATCTATCTTTGCTTTTTTCTACAACTTTTACTTTCTTATATGCTTCATCGAGCATTTGTTCGTATGTTTCCATAATAGTAGGCAAGAATTAGTACTTTTAAGGTTAACTATTAACCTAGATATCTTAGTTTACCTGGGCGAGGTTCATAGATGAGTCCGTCTTCAAGGAGTTTCTTTATTTCTGAATTGATTGCATCGGGATGTTCTTTGAGGTCAAGGATTATTTTTTCTATTTCTATTCCTCCTTGAGTTTCGGCATCTTTAATCATTTTAAGAATTTGATCTTTCATTGCTGAGACTTGATCACGATTAAGGGTTTTTGGCATTTCTGCTTCTACTTCTAATTTTCTTAATAGCAAGAAAGAAGAATCTTTTTTCTTTATTATTTCAGGAGTTAGATAGATTTCATTATTCCAGTATCTTAAAAGACCGATTACTAGAAGAGTATCTCCTAGATTTAGTGCATTGAACTTGTCTACTTCATCTCCGAAGTTTTTTATTTTTATTTGGCCAGAACCATCGTCTAATGTCAATGAACCGAATTTCTTTTCTCCTTCTTGAATATATTTATCAACTAGGTTTCCTATTAAATTTACACGAGTGACTGTTTTATTATCAATTTCTATTGACTTTAGTCTATCTGCTTCCATATTAGGTTTTCCTTGAGAAATTGAACCTATTTTTAGTTTGAATGCAATACTTCTTTTGAATTGGTTATCTGCCATCTCTTTTTTGAGGATTTAGGGCTTTTAAGTTTTTGTGAAGTGGAAACGCTGTATTAATTTGTTACTTCCATTGACAGGTAGTCATGTCCACATAGAATCTATTTCTTGTTTCGGGTGTTGGAGAAGTGATAATAATATTTGATTGATATGGTTTCGAATAAACATGAGGATTTATTGGTTGAGGAGAGGGAGGAAGTTGTTCTACTCGAGGATTAAGTTGAAATTCTTGTCTAAATTGTTCGTAGATTTCTGGATTCATACGTTTTGTAATATCTGAGATTATTTAAGTTTTTGTTTATTTCAGAATAAGGTTAGACTCTTTGAATATAACCTGATTTTGGTTTGAATAAATCGCCTTGGCGAGAGAGTTGTGAGATAGCGTCTTCTAATTCTACAAGTGAGACTTTACCTTCTAGTTCTTTTTGAAGGTCTTCAACTGGAATTAGTTTGCCTAGTTTTGATTCAAGATGAGTGATTGCTTCCTTTACTAGAATTACTTTACTTCTTTTAGATGTAGACATTCCAGTCATTATTTTATCTATATCGAATGATTTGGATTCTTCGTCGTATCCTACTTGAGATAGACACATTTTAATTATTTCAATTGCTTTTTGTGCATCTATTTTTTTTACTTCTTTACTTAATCTCATTTTTGCATGAGCTTCTGAAAGACGGATAATTCCTTCTAATTGTCTTGCAGTTATAGGAATTGGTTTAACTGCTGAATCAGATTTTGTAGATTGAGTACGCATTCTTACATAAAATGTTTTTATTTCTTCAACTGCTTCATCGGTAAGCTTAGGTTTTATTTTTTTAGTATATGCAATATATTTTCTAAATAACATAGGCTCAATTACGTCTCGGATTACTTCCTGTTGGTGTTCTTGAAGAACGTGGGATGCAATTGCTTCGTCTTGAACTTTATTTGGAAGGTCTCTAATTATGAATAGTGCATCAAATCTGGAAAGCAATGCGGGAGAGATATCAATTTGTTGGTGAATTGGAGTGAATGGATCGAATCTTCCCATTTTCGGGTTTCCTGCTGCAAGAACTGTTGTTTCTGCACGAAGAGTTGCGTGGATGTTTGCTTTAGAAATGGTGACTGTGTTGTGAAGGATGGACGCTTGAGAGATGAATGCGTGATTTGGTTCTATAGTAATATCATAAACCCATTCTTCATTTTCGTTTTCAATTATTTCTATTCCTGCGATTTTTTCCCAGCCAATATCTTCTATAAACTGTTGAGTGTATTGTTTGTTTTTTTCTGATTTTAATTGTTGAGCTAAGGCTATTAGGAAGTGTCTTGAAAATGAGAATGTATCTTTTCTTGTTTGATGGTCATAAATAATGTCATAGGTCTTATATTTTCCTATTTGAGTTATATTTTCCTCTTTAATTATATTGATTATCGAACTATTGAATGAAAAAGGGATTTTATCTTTATACGTTCTTCTCGTGGTTTTTTCTTTTAAGTATTTTTCTACTATTTGATTCTTTTCAGGGGTTATGAATCCTATAAATTTGTTGAAGTTTTGTAGGTTGTCATAACTTGTAATTCCTACTCTGAAATATTCTCTATCGTTTGTTATTGAACTTCGTATTTTCAATCTTAATAGCAAATCTTGAATTTGTTCTGCAAGGCGTTTGGATGCAGTTTTATATCCTATTCTGATGGTTCTATCTTTTACTGATGCATAGCCGTCTCCTTCGAATAAAGTTGAGAGCATCTTTGCTATATCCTCGGTTTTTGCTTGCATTGCCCAGGAGGGTATTTCTTTTTTATTTGCAAGATTTAAGATTTCTGGGGCGTTTATTTTTAGAAAATTTGCAAGTTCTGTTGAGGTATATCTATAGCACCAGCATTCTCCATTTTTGTCTATTCTTACTTGTTTATATGGAACAATATTGAATTCTTTTTTCATTAATTCTTCAAATTCATTTAGTAATCTCATATCTTTGTTTGTGAAATTTATTCCTATTGATTTTCCTCTATTTCTTTCTTTTGAACCTTCGGATATAATATATCCTAATATCTTGTAGAGTTCTGAACTATTTGTTTCTGGAATTTTAATGTGATTGGTTGCTCTGGAATTGTATATACTTGAGGTATTGAATATTTGAGTTTTTCCTGTTATCGGCATGAAAAGAGGAATTGGAACTGAAGCGCCAATTTTTATTTCATCTGCTCTTTTAGTTATAATCTGTCCGTTTTCTGCTGTAAATACCGGATGTTCTGGAGTTACGATGATTTCTCTTCCATGAGAAAATTTTATTTTTATAAATTTGTTGAATGCTCTATGTTTACTTATTCTATCTACCTTTGTTGGAAAGATTGATTTGAAGTCAGTTGTTAGTACTTCTATGTCTGAATTTGGCAGAATTAAGCAATCTTTTCCTTGAATTATTTTTTCTTTATTTTTTTCTAGTAGCTCTTCTACTAATTTTCCTATTTTTATTTCTTTTCCATTTGATAATGTGATGATTGTATCGTAATGATAGCATTGTTGCTCCATCGCCTCATGCATTGCGCTTCTGTCTTGTTCAGTCATTTTTTCAATTTCATCTATACAAACCATTCCTTTATTTGCTAATACCATTGCTCCTGCTTCCAAAGACCAGCCTTTAAGGAATTCATCTTTTATTACTGCTGCGGTGAGGCCTGCGGCAGAGGCAGCTTTACCTGAAACATATCTTCCTTTTGGAGCAATGTTTGATGTGAATTTAAGAAGAACTGATTTTGCTACTCCTGGATCTCCTACAAGAAGAATGTGAATGTCTCCTCTTGTACTTCCTCCATCCGATTTTACTTTTTTTACTCCTCCAAATAATTGTAATAGCACTGCTTCTTTGATATTACTAAATCCGTATATACTTGGAGCGATACTGTTTGATAAACGTTTTATTAAATGAGGGTCTGCTGCGATTTCAAGAATTTCTTTTATTTCATCATCTGAAACGTTTAGATCATCAAATGTTTCTTCTAGAGGAATAATATTATTTGCATCCATAGCAATATCGAATCTTGTGGATATCGAGCCGGTTTGTAATGGAACTGGAACTTCTTTAAGAATTCCATAAATTTTAACTCTGCTTCCAGGAGTGGTACGTTCTTCCATTCTCGGGTCTACTAAATCTTCTTTGAGGAATATTGTAAGTCTACGTGGTTGTTGGCCTCCTTCAAGACTATCGGGAGCTTCTTCAATAACTACTCTTTGTGTATCTACCATTTCTTTGGAGAGTAGTTTGAATTGTCCTTTCCAACCACAGGTGCATCTATTTGGTTCTAGGAATTTTCTGTCTATTTGAAGAACTGAAAGGATTGCTCCGCAGGTAGGACATTCAAATCTTGCGTTGATTACTTGAGGACGAACTTCAGAAGTTTGTCTTACTATTCCTTCAATTTCTATTAATTGGTCAAGATGTTTTGCTCTTATTTCTCTAACTTTCGTTTTGGCTGTTTTTGGGAGATTTATAAATCTGGCTCTTGGGTCTTTGATAAAACCTAGTTCATCCATTGCTTGTTCGAGAAGGACGATTATTGGTTCAGGGGTTTCTAGGATTGCTTCTGCAAGGTCTGGGGAGTATTCTGTGATGCTTGTGAAGTTTATTATTACTACTCTTTCTCCAGTACGAATAGATTCTCCTATTGCCTTTCTATTTGCATTAAGAAAGTTCTTTGCTTCTTGAAGGAGTTCTTCGTTTCTCTTTTTCTTATTTTCCATAAATTTTAGATGCTTGAAGTGTTTATATGGTTTGTTGTCAAGAATAATATATTATTATTCTTGAGCACCTCAGGAATTTCAATTCCTGATGGCCTCGAAGATAAAATCTTCTCAGTCTCGAAAACTAAAGTTTTCTCAATGTAGTGGGAAAGAGTTATTAACTAAATATAATTGGGAATTATATGAATTTGAGAAAGAGGTTAGGATTAGGAATTTTGATTTTTGTGGTTTTGGCTATTTTATTGTTGTTTTCTATTAGGTTATTTGGTGTTAAAGAGATTGATGATGTTAATCCTTTGATGTGCAATGAGGAAGATTGGGAATATATTGAGAAGTCTGATGTTCTTTGGGTTGTTCCTTTGTTTGAGAATGTTAGTATTGCTAATAATTCTGAATGGGTTGGAAGAATCAAAGGAATGAATAAGAGTTTAGGTTTGCATGGAGTTTATCATAAGTATAATGAATTTGGGGTTGAAAGAGATAGAGAATATCTTAATTTGGGAATTAGGGAGTTTGAAGAGGCATTTGAATTTACTCCTAGAATGTTTAAAGCACCTCAATTGAATTTAAGTTGGGAGAATAGGGCGTTGTTGATTGGAGAAGGATTTGAAATTAGAGAGAAGTTGAATCAGATAACTCACAAAGTATATCATTGTAATGATTCGGGGATGTTTAAGAATTGGGTGATTGATTTATTTTAAAATTTCCTTATTCGGTATTTTCCAAGTTCTAAAATAATTATTGAATTAATCAATTCGAGGGGATTTATTTTTAGTATAAATTCTTTTATTGTTGATGTTATTTGTTGAGCATCATAATGATATGGAGTTCTAACTATAATTAATCCGTAATGTGATCCTTTTGGATATAACAGCAGATTTCCGAAATCTAAATCTTTACTTATTAATATAAATTTGTTCTCTTTTGCATATTTTATTATATTTTTATCTAATGCGCCGAGCATAATATTTTTTACAAATTCTACTTGACTTCCTAATAAAATTAGCATTACTCCTGTGGAATTTGGAATATTTTCATCTAAAAGAAATTTTAAATCAGACAGAGATTTTTGATACATTTTCGCCTCTTAAAAACGAAGAGATATATTTTATTACTGAGATAATGTCTTCTTTTGTGAGCCCATATTCTTTTTCAATTTCTTTGTAGGACATTCCCGATTCTAACATTCCAATTACTTCTTCAACGGTAATTCTTGTGCCTTCTATGATTGGCTTTCCGTGTCTTATTTCATTGTTAATTATTATTTTTTTCATAATTTATGTTTGTTTTTTGAGTATTTATGTTTTATGGTTTGCTAGTTTCCAGAGAAATTCAAAATAAACTTTGAAGCTTTTTGCTATTGATTTATTTTTTATCATAAATACATATGGCTTCTCTTCCCATAGAAACATGTAAACATAATCTTGAAAGATATCTACGGCTATTGGACTGATATATCCTTTAGGCATGTATCTTACTTCAGTATACTTTTCTTGTTTTCTTTCTTTTCCTTGAGTTTCTTTTACATTTTGGTCTAAAATGACTTTCAATTTTTGTTTCTTTTTTGCACTTTTTAAGTTCATATTTGCAATAAATGTTCTAAGAGTTTTTGAGGCATATTGTTGTTCTGAAAAACCTAAAATTTGAATAGTTTCGTTTTTTTGGCAATCATCTATTATTTTTTTAAATGCTGTTTTGAATCCTTCATATCCTTCATAGATTGCAGTTTTTGTTTCTTCTTTTGATAGATTTTGAAGATTTATTAAGGAGGGAATAAGCGAGGAGATTTTACTTTTTCTTTCTTCTTCTTTTTCTTTAAGGATTGAGGGGGAAACTGCTTGAAAATATTTGCCCTTTTTTTGAAGATTATAAGTTACAAATCCTTTTGAAATTAAAGAGTTTAGGGATTCGTATACTCTGGAATTAGCAATGTTAGTTTCTTTTATTATTGGGCCGGTTGTGCATTCTCCTTGTTTTAGTAGAAATATATAGATTTTTGATTCATTCTCTGTTAAACCTAGTTCTTGAAGTTCTTTTTCCATTCATTTTATTATGTTTTAGAGTATTTAATAGTTTCTCCTGAACGGGAGAAATAATATCTAAAAGAGGTTTTTTGTGACTATCACTAAGTCGTGAATGACTTAGGAAATATGAAAATGGAAAAAATAAGAAAGAAGATTGCTGAAATCAGACAAGTAGAGTTTGGAACATTTTTATTTAACTTAAGTGAAAAGTTTAGAAATTTAAGTGAAACAATTACCCCTACTTTGGCTTATATGACTGTATCGCCTAAAAAACCAGATTCTGCTTTTCATGGATGGGATGTTAAATTCATTCCCGAAAGACATAATTTTGAATTATTAAAAGATATTTATCGCGTTTCTCCTGATGGATATCATTTAACTGATATGGATAAACGACTTGTAAGAGATATTTTATGGGCATTTAATCATAGAAATTTGATAAGAAGCGGAATTGATGAATTTTCAGATATAGACAGAAAACTTTTTTATGAACGCAAAACGGAAATGGCAATTCCTCGCTTTGAAAGACCATATCAAGATACTGTTAAAGTTGGAGCAATTTATAGTGGAGGTCTAGGAAAAAGTGATTGGATTGAATATTATATTGCTTCTTCAAGTGAAGATGAGTTGCTGGATGCATATACAAAGAAGTTAGAAGGAAAATTATTTTTAATTGAGCAACATGATAAAAAATGATTACTCGAAAGCAAATCTAAGAATGGCACCAAGGCCTTTTGTAAGATTATAGAATTGGTCGCCTTCGGGAGTTTCTGTGGAGATAATGATTATTTCGGCTCCGATGTTTACTGCAAGGGCTTCAAGTTCGGCTATTTTTTCTTTTGAAACTTTCTTGGAGATAAGAAGTTGGTCAACTGCTCCTCTTTCCATTGCAATTTTTATTTTTTCTTCTCCATATGTTGCTCGGTCTTTATGTTTTCCTAGAGTTTCAAAGAATTTGAATACTATTTGTTTTTCTTTAATTATTTCTTGTTGAGCAATGTCTTCTTCTGATGCTTCTACTAGAAGTTTAAGTCCATGTTCGTCTGTATATCCTATATCTTTTATTGCAATTACTTTATTTTTTAGAGTTGTGACCAGTTCGCCATATTCTAGGAATTCTTCTTTTGTAGGAATTGGGCCTCCAACGATTATTCCTTTTAGTTTAGGCATTGTAAAGAATATATCTTTCATTGCTTCTGCTACTTTTTTGAAGAATTCTTTTGCTAGGTCTTCAGTAATTCTTTCGTAACGAGCTGCTGATTGTCCTCCAGCTTTTATTTTTCCAGGAACATGAGATTCTAATTTTCTTATTACATCAATTTTCTTTCCATCTAGTAAACCTATTGTTGCTTCTCTTCTATCCATGACTAATAATCCATAGACTTCTGCGGTTGAGAGTAATTCATCTAGGTATTCTGTAATAAATACTTGGTCGCATCTGTAGAGACGAATGTTTAGAGGTTTAGGAGGTTCATAGAGCCAAGTTTTAATGTCTTGAACTCCTTCTTTTGTCGAGATATTTCCTGAAAAGCAGGCAAGTCCATTTGGAGGAGTTTGTTTTATGTTTTTTAATTCTCTTGTTAAACTTTCTAGACAGGTTTCAACTGCTGAACGAGTTTGTTTTGATTTGATGTTTGCCGCAGTGGATTTTTCATATTCTAATTGACGGACAATTTGGTCTTTATTGAAACCTGAAGGGATGTATACTGTAACTAGTTCTGTATGTCTACCGCGAATGCTTTTTAGAACTACAAGTAGGTCTTCTAATTCTATCTTTTGCTTGTCTGATATGACTTTAAGTTCGTATTTTTGTGCCATAATATTAGGGGAAATTTAATGTTTAAAAATGATTGCTATAGAAGGTTGTGACTTGCAATCAAATCTGATTCAAAATCCTTAAGTTCTTTTGGAATATCTATTCCAGAAATTGATTCTTTTAGGGAAATTAATTTTTCTCTTTTGGCTTTCCAGACTTGGGAATTGAATTCCATGAATGAATTTAGTTTTTCCTGTTCTTTGAATTCATTTTGTGTTGATTTTGGAAATTCTATTTTGAGAAGATTGATTCCTAGTTCTGTTGCTATGGTTGTGGTTAGCTGAGGGATAATTGGATACATAAGAGTTAGATATCTTTCCATAAGGAAATAAAGTGAATACCTTGCTGATTCTGATTCTTCGTTTGAGAATTTTTTTTCTGCATTATATGCACGGGCTTTCACCATTTCTAGATAATGTGATGCGAATACTTCCCAAAGAAAATGTCTTAGCTTTAGAGCAGGAGTCCAGAAGTCATATTGATTATATTGTTTGTCGGATAGGGCAGTTAAGTATTCTATATAATTTAATATCATTTGGTCTAATTTTTTAATTTTTTTAGGTTTTGATTTTGGTTTTTCAAACTGAAGAATGAATCTTACCGCATTAATTATTTTATTTATTGTTTTTGTTTCAGACTTAATTCTTTCCTTTGAACAGGATAGGTCTTGTTTGGAAATGTCTCCTTCTTCTGCGCTCCATAATCTTAGGGCTTCTGCTCCATAGTCTCTAAGAAGTTCTTGAGGGTCAACTACATTTCCAAGGGATTTGGACATTTTTCTTCCTTTCTCATCTAGGATATGTTGATGAATCCAAGCATCTTCAAAACAAGGTTTTCCTGTTTCTAAATATCCTCTAAGAATAGTATAATATAACCAAGTTCTTACTATTTCTTTTCCTTGAGGACGAAGAGAAGCAGGATACGCTTTATTGAAAAATTCTTTATCTTTAGTATACCTTAACATTACTAGTTCTGAGATAGATGAGTCAAACCAGGTGTCAAAAACTCTTTCTTCTCCTTTCCAGTCTAATTTTGAAAATTCTTTATCTTTTACTAATCCTACTTTCTTTCCTTTTTTGTAGACTTCAGAATTTTGAGGAGGAGATTCTTTCCAAGGAGAGTAATATTTTCCTGCAGGAGGAATTGCAACTAAATCTTCTGAATGCCATAGCGGAATAGGTGTTGCATAATATCTTCTTCTTGAAATTGGCCAATCAATGGAAACGGATTCAATCCAATCATCCAGTATTTTTTTAGACTCTGAGGGATAGAAATTTATTTTCTTTACTATTTTCTTTATGTCTGACTTGAATTCTAATTGTTTAAGATAAAATTCTTTCATTTCAATAAATTCTATTTCTGCGCCTGAACGTTCAGAGATAGGAGTTCTGTGAGTTATTTGAGTTTGATTTTTAAGGAGATTTTTTTCTTTTAGTAGTTCTATTATTTTTGTTCTAGCTTCTTTAACCTTTAATCCTTGAAGGAATTTGGCTCTTTCATTCATAGTTCCATCTTGGTTAATTGAGATTTTGTTTTTTAATTTAAGTTCTCTGAAAAATTGAATGTCTGAGATATCTCCTGCTGAACACATCATTACTAAACCAGTTCCTTTGTCTATTTGAGCAAGAGGATGGGCCGTTATTGAAATTTCTTCATTAAACAATGGAGATATTGCTGTTTTTCCTTCCAGATGTTTATATCTTGAATCTTTGGGATTAAATATAACTTTTCCACATGCACAGATTAATTCTGGTCTTGTTGTTCCTATGACTATTTCTTCTCCAGTTTCCTTTACTTTCCACTTAACATCATTGAATGTGGAAGGAATATCTTTGTAATCTATTTCGGCATCAGCAATGGTTGTTCTTAATTTAGGATCCCAGTTATTTATTCTGTTATCTTCATAGACTAATCCTTTTTTGTATAAATCAATAAATGTGGATTGAGTTACTGATCTATATTCATGCGAGTCAGTAAGATAAACTGAACCAATTTTGTCTCCCTTTTTGTAGGAAGTGAATGAAATACCCAATCTTGCGAAACTATCGGTAGATTCTTCTGAAGTTTGAGCTAAAAGTTTTTCACAATATTCAATGAATTTTTCTCTTCCTTCTTTAAATGCAGAGATATTAAATTTCTTTTCTGCGGCCATTTCAATTGGAAGTCCATTTCTGTCTAATCCTAATGGGAATAGAACTTCGAATCCTTTCATTCTTTTGTATCTTGCAAAAAAATCCATGTAACAATAAGTAACTGCATGCCCCATGTGAATTGGAGTGTTAACATATGGTGGAGGAGTGTCTATGGAATATATTTTTCTTGCTTTTTTGGGGTCAAAGTTGAATTGTTCTGATTCTTTCCATTCCTGGGTTATTTGTTTTTCTATTTCAATGTTCCATGCTTTTATGTCTTTGAACTTTGGTAGTGCCATGAAAATTGATGGTAAGAAGGTATTTTAAAGATTTGCAGAGCAAATCTTTAATACAATTGATCTCGCAATTAATGTTTTAAATATGGGGTTTAATACTTTTTCATATAGTTTATTGCTTCTTTTTGAGAAAGATTGGATTTTGCAATTAATGCTAAGGTTCCACCGATAATTGCTCCTAAGATTGTGGCACTTATCCAGACTATGAGTATAAGTGTTTTTGTTTCTTCTATTCCGCTTGAATAAATTAGATTCACGAGTGCAGGAAGAATGGACATTCCAAATCCTATGGCTGAACCGATTAGGAATCCATCTATCGATTTTGATTTGTTTAATGAGTGTCTCATCATCCAAAGATTTATTCCATATCTGTTTAATTTGGCGCTGATTGGGCAACCGATAATTAATGCTAGGGCTATTCTTAGAATGTAGACTTCTCTAAATCCTGTGGAGAAGGTAATTAGAAACCAAATGATGTTTGGGATTGCAACAAATAATGCACCTATAAGTTCGGCTCTTTTTACATAAAAATTGTATGCATTAAGGAATGCTTGATTCATTTTTTATTAAAGAGAAGGGATATTTTAAAGGTTGCGGGGTGAAAAGATTAAATAGGGGTTTTGACTTTGATGAAAGGGTAAAAAAAGATTAAAATGAGTAAAGAAATGTACAATGAGCTTGCGAAATATACAAATCTTCTTTATAGTAATAAGAATTATGAAATAGAAGTTGAATTTATTAAGAATATAATAAGAAAAAACAATCCTAAAGCAAAGACTATTTTAGAAGTTGCTTGTGGAGCAGGAAATCATTCTAGGTTTCTTCAAAAAGCAGGATTTAGAACAGTAGGCGTGGATCTCAATGAAGGGATGATTAAAATTGCAAAAAGAAACCTCCCAAAAACTGAATTTTATGTTCAGGATATGAAAGAACTTAATTTGCCCATGAAATTCGATGTAATTTTATGCTTATTCAATTCTATAAATTATGCATTTGGATATGAAGAACTAAGAAATATTTTGAAAGGATTTTCTAAACACTTAAATAATAGGGGAATAATTATATTAGATAGCTTTTTTTTGAAAGAAAATTGGAAACATGAAAGATTTGATTCTAAAGCATTTAGCTTTCCGAATTTAGATGTGGCGAGAGTAAATAAAATAACGATTAAAAGAGACTTTGTTATTGTAGATCAGACATATATTGTTTATGAGAATGGGAAGAAGAAAGTTATTAATAATATCAATAAGATGTATCTCTTTGAGAGAAATAAATTATTAGGAGTCATAAATTCCGCAGGTTTTAACACAAAATTATATTACGACTTTTTTGATAGGAAAAGAAAAGGATGGGATAATATTTATGTTGCAAGGAAAAAATGACACATCCGATAATAAATATATTAAAAACTGAATGGGGATATTTGGGAAAGAGAAGAAAGCTTTTTGTTTTCGAAGCCATCTGGAATTTTAATTCCTGAGGCGTTTAAGCATATGAGGGCGAGATGATTTTCCTGCCCAAATGGTAAAAAATATTGCTGATTTTCCTGCCCAAATGGTAAGGATTTATTGGCTTATCGAGTATAAATAAGGTTTATTTTTCCTGCCCAAATGGTAAAATTTATAAAGGGGATTTTGTTAGTTTTGTTATGAGTTATATAGAAAAGAAGAATATAAATGGAGAAGTATATGCGTCTTTTGTAAAGAAAATATCTTTTATGGGGAAGACATTTTTGATAAAAAAACATATAGGCAAGGAATCTTCTACTTTGAGCAAGGAAAGATATATTTTAGACAATTTTAATGAGATATCTAAGGAGGAATTTAATTTTAGAAATAGTTTTTTAGATAAGGTAAAGACATTGGTTTCTTATAGCGAAAATCTTCCTGAAAAGATAGAATTTAAATCTATTTTAATAGATAATTTAATTGATGGAAAGCAGTGTAAATCTATTCTAGATACTGAATTTGCAAAAGAGTTTATTTTTAATTCAAATAATATTGAGGGTTCTAAAATACCTCCTGAAAGGGTAAGGGAAATAATTGATACGGGAGATACAAAATATAAAAATAGAAATGAAGTTAAGGAAGTTATGAATTCAATTTTGGCATTTGAATATCTACAGAAGCAGTTTAAATTTAATCTTGCTTCAATAAAAAGACTTTATCATATATTAACAAAAGATTTAGTTATGGAAGGTAATATCAAATATCCTAAAGGTTTTAAGAAAGAAGCAGTTATTATAGGAAACTCTCAAACGACTTCTCCTGAAAAAGTTGAGGAAGAACTTAATAATCTTTTGAAATGGTATATTAATAATAAAAATATAATTCACCCATTGATTTTAGCATTTGAGTTTCATAGACGATATGAGTTTATTCATCCATTTAGGGACGGAAATGGAAGAACTGGACGATTTATTATGAATAAGATCTTAATCAGCCAGGGTTATTCTCCGATTATTGTATATAAAGAGAATAAATTAGCTTATTTTAATGTTTTGGAAAAGTCAAAGGAAGGCAGAGTGAAAAGTTATTATCATTTTATGCTTGAGCAGATGGATAAAAGTTACGACTTTTTATTGGAGGTTTTGAGGAAGTATTAGAATGATAAATAAATTTAATAAATTTTTAGATAACTTGGTTGGTAAATCTTCTTCTGAGAAAGAGATGAATGAAGGAGATAGGAGAATGAATGAGATAGGAATTGATAAGTATAATTCGGAGATTGCGGAATTGTGGAAAAAGGTTGTTTCATATGAGCGGAACGAAAGAGAATTGAAATTGTTTTTGAAATATTCTAGGATTAATAAGAATAGCGAGATTTTGAGTTTGGGTTCTGGGCTCGGAGTGTTTGAAGCATTTCTTACTAAGGAAGTTTGTAGAACTGGGAAGATTGCATGTTTAGATATTTCTAAGGAAATGAGTAAGGAAGTTCTGAAGATTAAAAAACAATTAGACTTGAAGAATATGAAAGTAATTGTTTCTTCAGCTACATGTATTAAGTTAAGGAAAAATTCTTTTGATATTGTGTTGGGAAGAAGAACGGGATTATCAATGAAGAGAGAATGGCTTTTGGTTTTAAAGGAAGTCTATAAACTAATTAAGAAGAATGAAAGTTCTAGGTTTATTTATACAGTTAATTCAAAATTGCTAGGAAGTAGGGAAAAGGTTGAGGCTCAGTTGGATAAATTCGGATTTAAATTAATTAAAATAGATTATTTTTATGAGAAAGATGGGACGAGAATTGCAATGGTTGTTGGAGGAGTGAAATGGTAACATTTATATACATATTAGGCATATACTTATATCAATAGGAGACTAAAATGAAACAGAAATTAGAACTTTTACATTCTCCAACTTTAAGCACAGTTCTTATGGTTGAGGAAGTTTTGAAAGACGCACAAGAATTAATTAGTTTAGCTGAGCTTAAGAGAAGACTTCCAAGAAAAGTAATGCATCAAACACTTTTACAAATAATTGATTATTTACAAATGAGCGGAAAAATTATTATCGGGGCAAAAGGAATTCTTTGGGTTTTTACAGAAAGAAAAGAATTAGAGGCTTTAAAGAGTAGAGGATTAGAGGTATGAATAAACTTGTTAAAGTAATTTTTATTGGTGAGGCAAAGGAAGCATTTGAGAGACTGAATCTTATTGTTGGAAAACAAATGGAGCAGGGAAAAGAAAATACTTCTGAGATGCAACTTTTGAAATCTATTCATCAGAAAATTTCTTTAATAAAAGCAAATCCTTTCTATGGAGATAATATACAGAAAAAATTAATTCCTCATAAACTTAGAGTCCCTAATCTTTGGAGAGTTGAACTGAGTGGTTTTTGGAGGATGCTTTATATGCTCAAAGGAGACGAAATTGAGATTGTGGCTTTCATGTTAGAAATTTTAAGTCATCCTGATTATGATAAATTATTTGGATATAGGGGAAAATGATATCTTCTCAAAAAGCACTTAGGCAATTTCATGCGATTGAAAAATTGGCTGGGAAATTGCGTTTGGCTGCGGATGAGTGGGATGAAGATTGGAAAACACTTATTGCCACTTTGATGAGTGCAAGGACAACTGATGCTAAGACAATTCCTACTGCTGAAGGTTTGTTCAAGAAATATAATACTTTGGAGAAATTGTCTAAAGCGAGTTATGATGATATTGCTAAGATAATTAGAAGTGTGAATTTTTATAAAAATAAGACGAGATATATTATGAAATTGTCAAAGAAGTTGATTGAGGAGTATGATGGGAATGTGCCACATGTGTTTGAGGAGTTGATTGAGTTGCCTGGAGTGGGAAGAAAAACTGCTAATGTGTTTTTGGCTGAGAATGGGCATGGAAGAATTGGGGTTGATACTCATGTGAATTGGATTTCTAAGAAAATGGGTTGGACAAAGAGCGATAAGCAGGCAGAGGTGGAGAGGGATTTAGAGAATTTATTTCCTAAGAAATTATGGGGCAAATTAAATTGGGTGTTGGTGAGATTTGGGCAGACGTATAAAAGTAGGAAGGAAAAGAATAGGATTTTGGACGGAATAAAGAAAATTATTTAAATGGAATACTAAGTTGATGACGCAATTTGTTTTCTAGACTGTTTCTAAATTCTGCTTGTTTTTCTGGAGATAGTGGACTAATTTTTTCATATATGAATTCTTCTTCACCTGCATAGGGTCTAATTAATTCTTGTATTGGAGGAGTATAAGAAAGACCTATTTGAAGGAAAATAAATGTTTGAGTTAGTTCTTTACAATGATTTCCATAGCATTCGGCTACTTCTTCAATGTCTCTTGCTTTAGCAATTGTTTTCCATCCATTATTGTCTGATACAAGAATTCCATAAAATGTAAACTTGCTTTCTGAAGAGGTTATTTCTACGGGGAAATGAATTAATCCTTTGTTGTTCATAGAGGGATAAATTTTTTAAGATATTTAAGGATTTGTGTAAATTATATTATTGTTTTGAAGATAATTAAATTATCTTATTTATCTTAATAGTAAATTATATAAACGCGATAATTGTCGTATTTATATGTGGGTATTAAGATTAAGATTAGAATCAGAAAATCAATTTTTAGGAAGGTTAGCTATTAAACATGAAGTTTCTATGTCTGGTTACCCCCTTTCATACTATAAAGATAAAAATTGGTTATACCTAATAACGGCTGGATTTATATTTGGAAATGAATTCAATAAAAAAGCATTATTAAAAGACATAAGACGGGAAAAAGAACTAGTAAATATAGAAGTTAATGGAGATTTTGTTATCTCAATTACCAAACAACCGCTATTTACAGAACCGGTTTATAACCCTAGAATAATAAGACCAAA
Organism: Nanobdellota archaeon; assembly: GCA_038045425.1. Classification (GTDB taxonomy): domain Archaea; phylum Nanobdellota; class Nanobdellia; order Pacearchaeales; family GW2011-AR1; genus SICV01. Next base: position 25,282 of record JBBSYD010000104.1, read on the forward strand.
CCCTGTTATTATCCATAAAGAAGGATATCATATTTGGGAGTTGGCGAGTTTTGATAAAGAGCTGTTAGGTAAAGTTTTAGATTTTGCAGAAAATAAACTTGGGGGGAAAATTATTTCTTTTAAAAAAGAAAAAGTCTCCAACATTTCATTTACAAAGCTTATTCCAGAATTAACAAAAAAACAAAAACAAGCACTTGAAATCGCTATAAATAAAGGATATTATAATTATCCAAAAGATGTTAAAATGGAAGATTTGGCAAGAACAATGAAAATTTCTTATTCTACATTCCAAGCACATTTAAAAAAAGCCGAAGGAAAAATAATACCTTCTATCTACAAAGAAATTTAATTTCCTCTATAGAGGATTTGGAAAAACCCTCAAATCATCAAGAACGCTATGTTCTTGAGTGCCATCAAAAACGTGGGGTTTTTGAGACCTCTAAGAATCGCTTTGAAAACCCTCTTAGAATTATTAAATTATAGGGTTATTCAAAGCTCTCTATAAAGAATATACGACAATTGTCGCTATAAAAACTATATACCTTTAGTCAGTTTCTGTTTTAACTAAATAGTAGTTAAATACCATGAAAAATAGAAATTTACTAGAAAGGCTAAGAATGATTGTCGAAGAGAATGATTTGTGTACTAGGACAGCAAACTTTCGTGATAGATTTTCTTCTGCTATTCAAAATCCAGAAATAAGGGAAATTTTAGAGATTGAAACTCCGCAGGTAGCTGATTTAACAAGTAATTTACCAGTTATGAACGGGGGAAAGGTATATGCAGTTAGATATGACCTTACAAAGAATGTAGATAATCATAAAAAAGAAACTGTTGCAGGTTTAATCCTTAGGCAAATATTGTTAAGAAATTTACCTAGTGAAAAAAGAGAAACATTGATAGATGGGGGGAGTGTCAATACGGCACTAGCAGAAAAATATTATGTTCATAAGTTTGGACTTCATGGGATACATGTAATGTCTCGTTATTTTCCCGATGATATAACTCAAAGTTTAGAAACGGGGAGGTTTCACATAATTCGGGCTAAAAAAGATGCGCAATTTAGTTTAGAAAGAGAATTTTATTCATACTTATTAAGTTGCACAAAAAAATCCTCTTTTGACAATACTTTAGGTTTATGGCATGCAAAACATGGTGGAGAAGTAATTTATCCCCTAGGAAAAGAAATAGCAAGATTATTACCTAAAGATTTAGAATTTTCAGTGTCATGTGTTGGTGCAGGTTCAACATTAGAAGGCACACAACTTGCGATTAACGATTATTTTATTGAACAAGGAATTAAGCCACCTAAAGTTTTTATTAATGAGCACGAGAAATCAGCTTTGTTTGCAAAAGAATTTCCAGATAAAATCAGAAGAATAGAAACCCTTTCACAACTTCCCTATGAAGAAATTTATAGACAAGTTCAAGGGTTGCCTCACCTTGTTGCTGGGCCTCATTTTGTAGAAAGAAATCCATTAATTAAACCTTGTGTTTTGCAAAGAATTGAAGGCATAGTTCAATATTCTGAACAAGACTGGAAAGGCGTACAGCAATATTTAGCAAAACAGGAAATTAGTGTTGGCAATTCTTCTGCAGCGAATTTAAGTGTGGCAGTAAGATTGGCTAATCAAGGAAAGAAAGTTTTAACATTTATTTTTGAACCATTTAGGGAGTTTTATAGAGGAAATAACTGACGTTTAATTTACAGTTCAGATATTCGATAGGTTTTTATATTAGTTTTTTTATTATCTTTTATGGCAAGTAATGAAGGAGTAAGTATGCCTGGGCCGTTTGGAGGTCTTGTAAGGTATGATGAGGAATTTGAAAGTAAGTTTAAACTTAGTCCTGTGCATGTTTTAGTTTTTGCTGCTTTGATTGCATTGTTTGCTGTTGGGTTGAAGATTTTTTTCTAGATTAGAAATGTATATATAGGGTTTACGATTTATCTAAATATGAATAAAAAAGGTAAGATTAAGTTTATTGCACAGATATTCTTTTTTGTTGTTGCTTTTATTTTCCGTCAATACCCCGATGCTCTGCATCGGTTGGGATAAAAGCTTAAGT
>JBBSYD010000105.1:0-13246 GCA_038045425.1 Nanobdellota archaeon
ACATATTCCTGGTTTACAAAAACTAGTTGAACCACATGCAGTAGGTGCTTTTGTTGCTCCAGCAGCACATTGCGACTCTGGAACCTGTTGACAATATAAATTACTAGTTGTCTTCTCACAGCAAACTGTTGGTTCTACAGCACTAACTCCAAAACTTAAAACAACCAATAATAATCCAATCAAAATAAATTCTTTTCTCATTCTCCACCATATCCTGGAGGCCATGGCAAACTCCTAGATGCGAATGTAAAACTCTCTTCAGTTATAACATTTTCTATATTATATATAACACTTCCATCGCTCAATTGATTCTTCTTTATTCTTACATTAGGATAATAATTCAGATAAGCAGTAGTTTCAGCATCTCCCAATTTAGATTCAAATTCCACTATACTTGTAGCAATATATAATATCTCATACATATTGCTCATAAAACTCAAATCAAACGTCTTTATCGTTCTAGAAGTATCCTTTGTTAATGTCATTGGAGAATCAATTCTAATATCTACATAATTTGGAACAATCTCCGCAGAAACTTTACTTTCTCCAGAAGAAACACTCCATCCTTTACTTTCATATTCAGCAATCAAATTAGTCATACAATTTTGAACACTATTTTTTATTTCACTAGTAATCACATCATCAAAATGGTCTTTTATCAAAGGTTGTTGAACAGTACACGTTTTATAATATTCAGAAGTATAACAAAGATATTTTATTTTTTGCCCATTATACTCCAAAAATCCTTGAGGAACAATATCTCCTCCATTAGCAGATAATTGTGTAATCAATTTAGTTAAACTTGGTTCTAGACATTTTTCAAGATAAACTTTAGGATTTTGAATCGCATCAATTCCACCAACGCCTTTAATCTGAGGATACATAAAGAACAAAGCAATTATGGCAATTAACGCCAATGCCAAAATAATAAATATAGTCACCTGCCCCCTTTTAGTATTCATATTTTTCATAGTATCGTTTCGTTTATAATCCTTACGCTCCTCCAATTCTCGAAGGTTTTACCACAACACTGCACAAACTTCCAGGATTCCAGTTATATCTATCTTTACATTTAATGTAATAAGTATTTCCCATTTCATATGGGAATGAATGAACTCTACTATCTGTCCCAGGAATTACCGTTCCATTGGTAATCTCATAATCACAATTACTTGTAGAATAAACGCATCTTGCATCTTCATCAGTAATTAAATTAACACTACTTCCTGAAGAATAAACTCTCACCACTCTTGGAGCATCCGAATCTAACAAAACTTTAAAGTTCACATCCATCTTAGCAATATTTCCTGCAACATCTTCACATTCTACAGGTATGTTAATATCTCCAGAATATACCTGACTAAAGTCTTGCAAGTGCAAGGCACTTCCAGTTTCTTCAAATGGAATTCTACTTGAATTTTCAAAAAAGTAATAACACAAAGCATTGCCCTCATCAACTCCATTCAATGTAGTAACTCGCATACGAATAGTCGTAGGTTCAACCCCTGCTTCAATATTCTCTCCATTAGGATATGCGCTCTCTATTATCAAAGGATTAACCGTTTCTCTCAAATAAAATCTACTACTCTCATGATTATCATTTCTCATTTGAGTTAAATTAATTCCTCCAACCACAACATTACTTATAACTGATTCATTAATCGTAACATTAGTAACATTATCCATACTTCCACCATTCAATCTTATTATTTCATTATAATTAATTTCTTCAGAATCATATTTCAAAGTTTTATTTCCTCCTAAATTAAACTCCACAACACTACTATTTCCAATTTCAGGATGATCCTTACATCGCACATAGAAGCTATCATTTCCACTATTAGCTATCTTAAAAGTCGTAGTACATAATCCATTCGAATTAGCTAATTGAGAATTAGCTACACACGACATTTCATTATCCATAGTTTCATATTCTTTATCAGAATAATCCCATTTACATTCCGCATACTCATCAGTGTAGATAGAAACATTTTGTTCATTCTCTCCATATTTCAAATATTCTATTCCAGGAGATTTGTAAACAATTACTGGAGCACTCAAATCTACGCTCTTTTTTATACAAAAATCAATTGCATATTCCTCAATATTTGCATTTCCATTTTTATCTTGACATCTAACAAACATCGTCGCATTTCCAGAATCTGTCTTTTCGTCATATCCCAAATCTCCTAAAGTAGGAACAGTATAAATTATAGTATGATTCTTTCTAAATAGTCTACTCGTTCCTAAGTCATTTATCATATCTTCAAATTTATTTGTATGCTCAAGAGAATATCGACATTTTCCATGTTCATTCAATAGCAATCCAAAATTAACTTGAGTTCCAGGATTTAAACATCCAGCACTAGGACCAACTAATGAAAATCCATTTCCCTTAACAGAACTATAATTATGTCCTCTACTAATCAATTCAGTCCAAGGAGAAAGCACTGGTGCACTAATATCTCCCTTTGCCACATCAATACATTCCGGACTATCGCTATCTTCATTAATTATCTGGCACGTCTGTCCAAGAGAAGAACATGCATAAGCACTGCACGGGAATCCATCTCCTCCACATTTTCCGCAATCTCCCCCCCCATTCTTCGCCTGCCAAGGTTCACAGGTAAATGTAACTTTTGTTTCTCTCTTCTTTCCAATTCCTAAAATTTTAAAGATTATTATTATTATTACTACCACAACAATAATTACAATTCCAACAATACATCCAACCCCAGTAGCACAAGCAGCAAGTCCTGCTTTAATTCCACCTAATCCTCCAGACAATACAGTTGCACCTATAAGCGCTCCTCCCGCAGCTCCCAAAGCCATTAAAGTATAAGCCATCCAAGGTTCAAGTCCCGCTCCAACTCCCGTAAAACTCAAAAGCATAGATACAATTGACAACCCAATTCCCGCTCCAGAGAGTGCTCCTCCTAATGCAGATAACATTGGAGCTGCCGTAGGTCCAATAAATCCAGCAGGAGCTGCAGTAGATATAAATCCTAAACCTAAACCTACTCCATGTGTCGCAGCATAACTAGCAATAAATCCAACTCCTCCAATCGCAGTCGTTGTTAAAAACGAAGCCCCTTCAAATCTAGGATATTCTCCTCCTCCAAATGAAGCAGAAGGAATTCCCAATATCATTGAAGGGATTGAAGTTGCTTGAATAAATTTATCCTTGAAAAATTCTTCATAGGCATATCTCTGCACGGAGCTCAAATAACTAGAAGATAATCTTGGAGCATTTGAAATAGAATATCCCTCACTTAAATCTCCCAGATAATTTGCCTTTGCTCCACAATCTCCCAAACTAATACAGAAGTTATTCATTTCTTGAGTAAATTTAGAAGAAGTACATTCACATCCTCCAACGCATTTCCATCCACTCAATTTCTTTATTTCAGTCTTAGTGCAAGTTTGTGTTCCTACTCCACACACTGCCTCTGCTCCATCTCCTCTTCCCCCTTCTTCAAATAAAAATCCAGGAGCATATTTAGAAGTGCAAACATTAAACCTGAAATCTCCAACTGAAACCTGCTTAAGAAAACAATCGCTATTTTTCTCACAGGTTGCTTTTTTTCCAGGTTCAGAATTCATTTCTAAACACATTTGCCAAGTATTCAGTTTACATGCAGCAAATGACATTTTCTTTCCTCCACTTATATCTACCTTAGACTCAACACAAATTTCATTTCTATAATCTGCACAAGGTTCATTAATTATCTCGCCCCGAATGCACGTTTTTCTAAAATCTCTGCTCCCAACACTATCGGTACTTCTACTCGCTCTACCTCCCCCCATAGACTCATCAAGCCCAACGCTTCCCTGATACTCACACCAAGATTCTCCATTCAATCGTGCATTTCTATTTTTATCAACGCAATTCAAATCAATACATTTACTTGCAGTTCCTCCAATTCCTCCAGCATTTCCGCAAATACTTCCAGTAAAATAATTACAATTTCCACAGGTATTTGCATTAAGTAAAGGATTACTTGGATTTCCTATAGAACAGCTATCTGCTTTTTTCAAAACACTTCCATTATTCCAACTTCCTATTCCTGCACTCCAGATATTTTCTCTATTTCCACAACTATCAAACCAATACACCTCATCCTTACTGCTCAAACACCCAGTAGTTTTCATTCTTTCACAGGCAGTATTCAATGCAGCATTAGAACATAATTTATCTCTATAAAACACTCCTTTAATATTCGTTCTACAATCTTGTTGAGTCGTAAACTTACACCCTCTTTTACCTTCATCATTAACTGCTCCATAAACGCACGCTCCCTCTAAATTCAAATTTCTCTGACTATAACAGGCCAATTCAGTTTTCAAATCACTTCTAAAGTTTTTAGTTATTCCAAGCAAACTTGACTGATAGCTACATTCCTGCTCATTTATAAAAGAAAATTCTCCATTAATTTGACAACATCCTCTTTTACATTGAGCAATATTTCCAGAGGGATCCGAATACCACGCACTTCCTGTCCTTTCACAAATTAATTTAGGAGTTCTAATATTGCATTCCCCATTTGTTGGATTAAAGCATGTTCCTAATCTACACTCGCTCGCATTTATACTCGCAGTAGGAATACAAGTACTATTGCACTTAGATGCACATTCACTCGCAATATACTGTTGACATTTCGTTCCATCTTTAGCATCTACACAAGTCCATCCCCCATTTTGTAAATCGCTTACTTCCAAAGCAGAAACAAAATTCTTATTGCTGAATAGGATATTTACAATAACCCATAAGATATCCTTCCACTCTATCTTTTTCTCATTAACCTCTAAGATATTATTTTTATCCGCTTCTCTAATCATATATGCTTCACAAAAGCTAAAACTTGTCATTAAGAATATCTGAAAAACCGCAATCAAAATCCAAATCTTCACCCTTATCTTTTTCTCATCCATATTAAAATCCTGGAGGGATTGCACAACCCCTCACTGCAATATTTAATTTTTTTCCAGTTTTATAATCTTCCATACTATAAATTTTAGTGCTATCTCCCAACGCAGTTTTTCTAATAATCAAATCCTTATTCATTAACATATAACCCACATACTCAAAATAACAATATTGTGCTTCAGAATTAACTACTTCAAGTGCAGTTCTCATCAGCATATATATCGGGCTAGTTATTTCAAAATCAAATTTATCATACTGCTGAAACACTTCTTTTTCAATTACATTCATGCTTCTATTAATCTTAACAACAATTTTATCTGGAACAATATTAACATTTAAACTCGCCATGCCTCCCGAAACTTCTGCTCCCCTATTAACTAAAGTAGCATCCAAACTCTCAAAACAAGAATTAATCTTTCCAACAATATTCTCTTTAATTACATTATTAACCTCATTGAAATAATCTGGATGTTGATTTATACAGGGTTTGAAAAATCCTTGATTATAACAAAGATATTCTATAGAAATATTGTTATAATTTTTACTTGCACGATTAACCAAAAACCCTCCATGAGGCAATATTTCATCCACCACATCCAAAACATCATCTCTCACGCATTTCTCAATATAACTATTTATATCAAAGCTACCATCATCAACTTGCCCTCCTTTTGGCCCCCGATTCATAACAAACAAAACCGCAATAAGAATCACTATTGCAATTCCCACAATAATCCATAAAGTCGCCTGCCCTCTATCTCCCCTACTATTTCTTTCCATTTTTCCCCTTTTTTTCAAATTCAATTACTAATTTTTCAGAATCAGATTCGTATTTTATCAAAACTCCTTGCCCTTCATTCAACTCCAGAGTATCAATAACTGCCTTAGGTATCTTTATTCTCCCGCCTTTCTGGATTATCCCGTCCTTAAATATTATCTCTGCCATAAGTACCCTATAAAGTATATATGAAGACTTTATAAAGTCTACTTTTTTATTAAGCCCCCTCTTGGACTTTACAAAGTCAGAAGATTAATATAGTTACATTTTATTTTATAAGTGAATGGCAAATACCAAAAATATGAACGCAGTTGAAAGAGAACTTAATTGCAAAGGAGAAATGGATTACGATCATATAAATGATATTCTCCTCTTTAAAGTCAAAGATAGAGAGTATTCTCGTTCATTAGAATTTAATAATTTAGTAATAGATATCGACTCAGAGGATTTTATTGTTGGACTTCAAATATTTGACGCTTCTTCTTTTTTGGGAGTTTCTAAACTTAACTTAAAGATAAATAAATGGGAGTTTAAGGCAAAAATTTCTGGTAACTCTATAGAAGTTAGGCTTCTTTGTGAAATTAATATCCGAAATAGAATTCGTGAATTAAGTCCAATTATTGTCCAACAAAATACCGAAGGATTACCTAATTCTCAAATGATTGTATGTAATTAGTCATACATAAAGTATAAATGAACTTCTAATTATAACCTCTTATGTTCTTTATCTTTGGATGCAGGAAAGGATTGTGCAGGACTTCAGCAATAATAACATAATCCCTGCAGGGTATAAACTAATAACCTATTAATCCTCCCCCCCAAATCTTTATACCTTATTTGTAAAAATAATGGTTAAAGTTTGTACGCAAATCTTTATATCTTTTCAATACCCTTCAAAAATATGCAAGAAAAGGAAAAATTAGGCCTAACTCAGATTTTTTATGGAAATGGCAAAGGAAAAACAACCTCTGCCCTTGGAACTGCCTTGCGTGCAGTGGGAAATGGATATTCAGTCCATCTTATTCAATTCATGAAGAACGGAGCTTCTTCTCTCAATCAACAAATACCTGGAGAAATTTTGTCACTTACAAAATTTCCTAATTTCACATATAAACGATTCGGGGTAGGAGATTGGTATATCAAAGGAAAAAATGATTCATTACACATAGACAAAGTAAAAGAAGCTCTTTCCTATACCCAATCCTGCCTCGGCAAATATGATATTATAATCCTAGATGAAATTCTCTATGCAGTTCAGCTTTCTCTCATTTCCGAAGACGAAATACTCCGTCTAATAGAACAAAAACCCAAAAATCAAGAATTAATCCTCACTGGCTCCCACATCCCCTTTCCAAACATCTTCAATAAAGCAGACTTAGTCACAGAAATAAAAAAAGTCAAACATCCCTATGATTCAGGATTGCAAGCCAGACAAGGGCTGGATTATTAACTGCGTCATTATCCAAAGAATTGAAAATTAGGGATTTTATTATTGTGGATACGATAAACCAACTTGCTAATAAAGGGAATATTAGTTCAAATTATATACTAGCAATTATAAATTCTAGACTAACTAATTGGTATGCTTATAGATTTATATTTGGAAAAGCAATAAGAACTATGCAATTTGATAATCCCGTTACAGAAAGAATAATGATTGCTAAACCTTCCAAAGTTCAAGAAGACAGCGTCTCGCAATTAATAGACAAAATGCTCTCCCTAAATAAGCGTCTCAACGAAATTGGCGACACAGAAACCGAAGAGAAAAAACAAATTAAAAGAGAAATAGAAAGAACCGACAAAGAAATAGACGATAAAGTCTATGAGTTGTATGAAATTACAGAAGAAGAAAAGACGATTATAGAAGAATCACTTGCTCACTAATAATTAAACAAAGTCATTTCTTTTTCTTCAATATTCCATGTCGGTTCAATATCTCCTAATCTCAAACCTATCTGAAAACATTCTGCCGTTTTCGCTTTAAAATCAATTACAATACTACCTGCTTTAAAAATTTCAGGCTTCCTAGTTTTTTCTGCAAATCGATTTATCCTGTCTAATTCACTTTTGCTTAATCTATCGCAAACTAAATTTCTTACTATAAATGAAGGAACCTTCAAAAGTCTATAATCTGCCCCGTCTTTAATATATAAATTTAATTCCATTTTTCACCTTTCTTTTGTTTAATAACAAGAATTTATTTACTTTATATAATCTTCGTTTTTGATTTACAAATTATATTTTTTAAGCAGAAAAACCATACTCCTTTCTATGTTCCACTTCATCAATCTTAACCACCCTCGTCAAAACTCCCTTTCTCACAGCTTTTTCCCTAATCATCGCAGGCTCTGTAATTCCCTTAGGTAATTCAATATCTTTAATATTCAAAGTATGATTAACTTTTATTTCCTTAAAATCAGGAAAATCAAAAAACAATTCTTTTACAATTTCAGCATCTTTTGTTTTTAATGAACAAAATTCTGCCTTTGGCTCTTTCCCTCCAGCAGTTGCAGGTTTAGCACTCTTAGGCGCCTTAGCTTTTATCTTCAATGTAAAATCCTCATTTGCAAACGACAAAGCATAAAACGCCCGAGGAAATTCATTCATCATTTTAATTATTTTATCAGGACTAATCTTACTATTAACAACTGCCTGTTTTATTCCCATAAACTGTTTAACATTTTGAATTGGAAAACTCGCCTTACTTGCAACATCAAAAGTAGCAACAATAACTCCCGTAACGTCAATATCCTCCTTAACTTTTTCTAAACACATTCTAACTAAAACATTAGCAAACTCTGCTCCAGCTTTAATACTCCAAGCATCTTTTTGCTTCTTAGCATCTAATAAATATTTATTTGTAAATGCTCCTCGACTGTATTTAACAAATTCAGAATGTAATTCTTCACTCGTTTTTCCCAAAGAAATTGTTCTCAAGACGTGTTCCATCCCATCAGAGGCAAAAATTAATTTATAAACCTTCTCCTCCCAAAGATATTGCTTTCGAATTCCTCTTTACGAAAGTTTATATATTATTTTAACAGAGTAGATATATGCAATTCACAGAATTAGATCTAAAAAGAACCTCTTTACTAATTCTAATTGCAATTTTAGGAGTTTTAGCATTTTTTATTGTAAAATCAATATTAGTTGCTCTCGTCGCGGGTTTAGTTTTAGCATATATGTTTAAACCATTATATAATAAACTTTATTCAAAGATAAAATCAAAAAATATCTCTGCATTATTAATTTCATTATTCATTATTCTTCTAATTGTTATTCCTCTATGGTTTTTAGTTCCATTAATGTTTCAACAAGTATTCGATGTTTTTACAACTTCTCAAAATATAGGTTATACTAAAATAATTTCCACGATATTTCCCACTGCATCCGCAAGTTTAGTTTCTCAATTAGGTCTTGCTCTTGGAAATTTTGCAGGAAAAATGACTACCATTGCTTTAGAAACTTTAAACGGGTTCTTTCTAGATTTACCTTCAATAGGCCTTGAATTATTTATCGCTTTCTTTGTATTCTTTTATGCAATGAGAGATAGCGACGATTTAAAGAAATTCTTTTCAGACTTATCTCCATTTTCAAAGAATAGAGAAAAAGCAATTGTTGAAGAATTCAAAAATGTAACTGATTCAGTAGTATTCGGGCAAATCATTATTGGATTTGTTCAAGGAGGACTTGCAGGATTGGGACTTCTATTATTCGGAGTAGATAATGTTTTAGTATTAACAACTCTTGCAGTATTTCTTTCCATTCTTCCAATTCTTGGTCCATTTATAGTTTGGATTCCAGTAGCGATATTTCTTTTTGCTTCAGGACAAACTGGAATTGCCGTAGGTTATACTCTCTACAACTTACTAGTTGTTTCCTTAGTAGATAATGCACTAAGAATGTACATTGTTTCTAGAAAATCAACGCTATCCCCTGCAATAGTTCTTTCTTCAATGATTGGGGGATTTTTCTTCCTCGGATTAGTCGGATTCTTACTAGGTCCACTAATTGTTTCATATTTTATTATGATATTAAGAGCATACAAAGACAATGCACTTCAAACTTTAATTCACGACCACGAAGATGAAATCAAGAATTAAAACTTGAATAGATAGCTTTTAGTAATTTTGCAAAGTTATCTATATTTTCAGTCATGCAAAAACTTAAATATCACTAATATCTGCATAAATCATGGTAAGCAAAAAAGAAGACTACATTGGAGAACTTGCTGGATACATAAAGAAGAATCTTAAAAAAGGATATACTTCTGACTCCCTAAAATATGCACTAATCAATCAAGGACATTCAAGATTAGAAGTAGAAAAGGCAATTGCCAGAGCGCAAACAGAACAAGCCAGAGAAGCCCCAGTTCTAAAAACTACTCCCAACATTACCTATGAAGTTCTTGATTCAAATGACAAAGAAGTAAAAGTCGAGGAAAAAAAGTCATTCTGGAAAAGATTAATCGGTTTGTAAAATAAACCTTCCTTTATAATTTAATTGTATAATTCCATACAACTATATAGTTGAGAACACCTCTAATTAAATGACTAATGAACTAAATGATGATGGCATTCTAACTTCTTTTGAAGCCATAGGAATACCAAAAATGCAAACCAGAATTTACTTAGATCTTCTGAAAAACAAGGAATCTACTGCAACTCAAGTTTCAAAAAGAACAAAAATGCACAGAGCTAATGTATATGATACTTTAACAAAGCTTAAAGAAAGAAATTTAGTTTATTTAGCTACCAAAGAAGGAAAGCAGGTTTTTGCTGCATTATCTACTGATTTAATCGTAAACGAAGAGAAAGCTAAACTAGAAAATTTAAAATTAGCAATGAATTATATAAAAACTTCATATGTTTCTGGAGAAACTCCTAGAGTTTATACTTTAGAAGGTTTAAGTGCAGTAAAAAGTATACTTTTTAGTCTTCTAGAAAAACAATCTGAAGTCTGGATTTATGGCCTTGCCGAAAATGAAAATTTAATTAATGTTCTTAACGATAGACTAATGCAATCTTTTCACCTTGAAAGAATAAAAAAACAAATAGAACTGAAACTACTATTTTACAAATTCCCAAATGAAGAGATTAAAACTCTTAGTAATCTAAAATTCACCGAAGCAAAACTCTTGCCTGAAAATCAACAATCAAAAAATTCTCAAATAACTCAAATTGTCTGTAACAATGCAGTATATATCACTCTTTGGATTCATCCAATTCACACAATTGTAATTGAAAATGAAATTGTTGCAAAAGAGTATTTAGATCTCTACAATCTTCTTTGGAAATATTCTAAAAAGATAGTCTAAATCCATCAATGTAATTATGCCTATTTGTGTTTAATGTATCTTCTTATACAACAATTCTACTACACTACTACGCCAAGCTATATACTCTTACGATTGAGCTAAATTATAATAACAACACATCATGGCAACAAGACAAAGAAGAATAAACGATATTGCAACAGATAACCGAAGAGAAACAGAAGACAATCTTATCAGAGATAATAGAATAAAAAATGACGAACAAACTCAAGAAAGAAGAGACAAAGCAGATGATGCCATGCAAGAGCATCGATTAAGAAATGATGAAATGACTATCGCCAGAAGAAAAATAAATGATAGAAATCCTTGGAGAACATTAGCAATCTCTTTATTAATATTAGCTATTTTAGCAATTGGAATTTATTATTATTTTGTTTAATAGACTCCGACTTTAAGGCAAGTCAATAAACATGCCTTCATCCACTAAATCACATGACAACCTTAAAAACTAACGTAGAAAAATTAAATACTTTAATTCAAGAAGGTAAAATTCTAGAAGCATTTGAAAAATACTATAGCGAAGAGGTTAGTATCCAAGTAAATGGAAACACTCCCGTAAACGGAAAAGAGCAAAATAGAAAGAGAGAAATGATATTTCTTCAGGAAATAGAAAAATTAAATAGTGCAGTAATAAATTCAGTTACTTTTGGAGGAAATGTAGATAATGTTTCTATGACTGAATGGGCGATCAATATTGAAAATAAAGACAAAGAACAAAAGACCATTTACAGAGTTAATGTTCAACATTGGAAAGACAATAAAATTATAAATGAAAAATTATATTTTTGCGGAGATCAAAAATTCTAATCAAAATGGAGGACAAAATAAAATGAACAAGAAAGCAGTAGGCGGATGGTTAATTTGGTCAGTACTATTTTTAATAGTAGCCATAGTTGCAGGACTATTTGGATTCGGATTTATTTCAGGAGTTTCATTTACTTTAGCAAAATGGCTAGCAATTGCATTTGTGATTCTATTCGTAATTTCAGTAATTGCACATACAATAAAGAGTGCTTAATTTATCACTAAATAAAACTAATACCCTCAAATGGAAAATAAAATCTACATCGCAGAAAAATCAAAGGAAGACAAACTTGATGAAATAAAAGACTGTATTAATCAGGAAGATAGTTTGTTCTATATCCATAAGGATGAGTCAGTCGCCTTTGAAAGTTGTAGTAAAGACGAGGGAAAAGATACAATACAGATAATGACCTATGGAGATTACATAGTCTATCTAAAAGCAGATTGTTCTAAACTTCCTAATATTCCTCTATCTAAATTTAATTATACTTCGGGAACATTTGAGAAAAAATGGGGGCCAGACCATAAAACCATTGTTCTTACACCTAATCATTCAAGCATCCGAAAAGTGGAAATAGAGATTCAAGGTATAGATATTCGTAAAATGAGATTGCTCCCAGATAAAACTGGAGATGTTATAGAAGATACTGCGCATATCAAGATAACAAGACATTATAGATTTTCAGAAGGAGATTCAGAGAATAAGGGAGATTCAATTTCCGCTTCGCCTGGTGAAACTGAAGCAAGGTAATTTCCTTTCTTTTCTAATTTCATGGTTTCCTCCAATAATTATCAAAGAATAGTCCCATTCATAATTTTTGCTCTAGCATTAATTCTTTTATTTAAACTTCTACTTCCCATGTTTGCTATTCTTTTAAGTAGCATTCTCCTTGCTTACATTGCGTTCCCGTTATATACTCGAATAAGCAAAAAGATAAAAAACAAATCCCTCTCAATCATTTTATCTTTGTTTATAATATTTCTTATTGTTTTAATTCCTTTCGCTTTTTTAGCATTTGAAATTACGCAACAAGGATCTTTATTCTATGACTCTTTATCTCATAATGTCGTTAAGGGGGCATTGTTTGGTTTTGGATGCACTAGCACAGAATCGCAAGTTTGTTTACTTATAAATCAAGCAGAAAAATTTAGTTTAGAACGATTGTCTACTTTTGGTTTTGATAATCAAGTAGAGAGACTTATACCCATTATAGAGGAAAAAATATCTCATTTTATCTTAACTATTCCCCTTATAGTTGCACAAATCTTCATCACATTAGTTATATCTTTTTTTATTCTATTGGATTGGAAAATCATAATCCAAGAAATATCACAAATACTTCCTATGGAGAAGTTTGAATAATTCAATTTAAAATAAAAAATTATCAAACAAAATTTCAAA
>JBBSYD010000106.1:0-3148 GCA_038045425.1 Nanobdellota archaeon
TTTTACAGTAAATTGGGGAGATGGAAATTCTTCAATAGTTAGTGCTTGGAATAGTGCTAATAAAACGCATAATTATGCTTCAGCTGGAGTTTATACTTTGACTATTGATGGGACAATTATTGGATTTAGATTTTATAATGCAGGAGATAAATTAAAGTTAACAGAAATTTCTCAATGGGGAAGTTTGAACTTAGGTAATTCTGGAGGATATTTCTACGGATGTACTAATCTCGATATAACGGCAAGTGATATTTTAGATTTGAATGGAACTGCAAGTATGAATTATGCTTTTGCTGGTACGGGTATAAGTACTATTCCTAATCTTAATAGTTGGGATACTTCTCAAATTACAGATATGAGTTTTATGTTCTTTGGAACAGAATTTTTTGATCAAGATATTGGAAACTGGGATACTTCGAATGTAATTACTATGAGCGCAATGTTTTCTAATGCTTATGCTTTCAATCAACCAATAGGAAATTGGGATGTGTCTAGTGTTGTGGATATGTCGGTTATGTTTGAAGTTGCAACTTCATTCGATCAGAATATAAGTTCTTGGGATACTTCGAATGTTGGATCTATGAGTGCAATGTTTTCTAATGCTTATGCTTTCAATCAAGATATAAGTTCTTGGGATACTTCTCAAGTTACAGATATGAATTCTATGTTTTCTAATGCATTTGTTTTCAATCAAGATATTGGAAATTGGGATACCTCTCAAGTCACTAGCATGGATTTAATGTTCTCCTATTCTTCTGCATTTAATCAGCCAATTGGAAATTGGGATGTGTCTAATGTTGAATTTATGTATGCTATGTTTTCCTATGCCTCTTCTTTCAATCAACCAATCGGAAGTTGGAATATCTCTAAGGTAACCGATCTGGATTTAATGTTTGAGGAAGTAACATTATCAACGACAAATTATGATAATCTTTTAAATGGCTGGGCAAGTTTACCTTCGGTACCTTCCGGAATTACTTTCAATGGAGGTAATTCCCAATATTTCTCGGGAGGAAGTGCAAGAAATGATACGCTTATTGGAGTTTGGGGATGGACTATAACTGATGGAGGATATAATACCAGTTTTATTGATACCTCTGCACCGATAATTACAATAGTACGTCCATTAAATCAAAATTATTCAACTTCTGGAATTAATTTTAATGTGACGACTTCGGAGAATGCGACGTGTAATTATACTCTTAATGAAGGAGTTACTAATTATTCTATGACTGGAAATTCAAGTGGAATTGGATTTGGTGCAGTTAATTCTTCAGTTCTTGATGGGCAATATATAGTTAGATATTATTGTGCAGACCTCTTAGGAAACTTAAATTCTTCGGTAACTAGAGAATTTGGAATTGATACTATTTATCCTCAAGTTTTCATTTCATATCCTGCAAATGATACTTATGATACACTTATAACCTATTTAAGCTCAAATGCAACAGATCCAAATTTAGCAAGTTGTTGGTATTCATTAAATGGAGGAACAAATACCTCATTTACTTGTAATACTAATGTAACTGGATTAGCAAGTACCTTGGGAAGTAATACTTGGAAGGTATATGCAAACGATTCTGCTGGAAATATAAATTCAACTAATATCACTTTTTATGATAATGCTCATCTAGAGTTTATTTCTATTTGGAATACTAGTAAGAATTCATCTGGTTCAAGTTCATTAAATCAAATCACTTTACCTCTTGAATCTACAGGAAATTATAACTTTACTGTGGATTGGGGGGATGGAAATTCTTCCATAATTAGTGCTTGGAATAGTGCTAATAAAACTCATAATTATTCTTCAGCAGGAGTTTATACTTTGACTATTTCTGGAACAATTAGAGGATTTCAATTTAATAACGGAGGAGATAGATTAAAGTTAACCGAAATTTCTCAATGGGGAAGTTTGAACTTAGGTAATACTGGGTCATATTTCTCTGGAACAAGTAATTTGAATATAACTGCTACTGATGTTTTGAATTTGAGTGGAACTACCTCTCTGTATGGTGCTTTTGAATATAGTGGGATAAGACTTGTTCCGAGTATGAATAGTTGGGATACAAGTAATGTTACTAATCTAGGATATATGTTATATTATGCAACTACTTTTAATCAAAGTATAAGCAATTGGAACACGAGTAAAGTTACAAATATGGCTGGTACATTTAATCGTGCTTATGTGTTCAATCAAAATCTAAGTAACTGGGATACAAGTAAAGTTACTTCTATGTATGAGATTTTTGAGCGTGCCTATGCATTTAATCAACCAATTGGAAGTTGGAATGTTTCTAATGTTACAGAGATGAGATATATGTTTTCTGAAGCATCTGCATTTAATCAAAATATAAGTTCTTGGGACACAAGTAAAGTTACAGATATGGGTTATTTGTTCCAGAGTGCATCTGCATTTAATCAACCAATTGGAAACTGGAATGTTTCTCGAGTTACAAGCATGAGAAATATGTTTAGTTATGCTTATTCATTTGATCAACCAATTGGAAACTGGAATGTTTCCAGCGTTACAGATATGACTAACATGTTTAAGTCTATTAATTTATCAATTACGAATTATGATAATTTACTTAATGGTTGGGCAAATTTATCTTCATTGCAAGCAGGAGTTAATTTCAGTGGAGGTAATTCACAATATTTTACTGCAGGAAGTGCAAGAAATGATACACTTATTGGAATTTGGAATTGGACTATAACTGACGGGGGATATGGTCTTCCTGATACAACACCACCTCAAATTACAATTGTGAGTCCATTAAATCAAACTTATTCTACTTCGGTAATTAATTTTAATCTTATATTAAATGAATCAGGAAGTTGCAATTATTCTCTAGATTCTGGAATAACAAATTATACTATGACTCCAAATGGTGCTAACAAAGTATTTACTGCAACTAATTCTTCAGTCTCTAATGGAACATATAAGATAATTTATTATTGTCAAGATAGTGCAGGAAATATAAACTCTAGTAATATTTCTTTCTCTGTGCTAAGTATGATTTTAAGTACATACTTTATTTCTCAATGGGATACTAGTGAAACATCTAGTGGTTCAAGTTCATCAAATCAAATAAGTTTGCCTCTTGAGTCTACTGGAACTTATAATTTTACAGTAAATTGGGGAGATGGA
>JBBSYD010000107.1:0-11275 GCA_038045425.1 Nanobdellota archaeon
AATATAAATTAGAAGAAATTAGAGTTTATAATCATTCCGGTATGGGGTCACTCTCCCTATTAGCTAAGGTATGAGAGACGCATTACAAAATAGGTTGAAAGAAATGGAGGCAAAAAATCCATCTCCTGCTCTGCAACTGGCTCAAAATCAGGTGCAAACTACAAAGGAGAAGTTGTACTTTGGAGTTCGTTCATTATTTGGAAGAGCTAAGCAAGTTGCCCAAATAGCTAATGCATACATAGACAATCAAGACTTCGAACGAAACAGCTATAGGGGAATTAACGCAGAAAGAAAAGATTTAACTCAAAGAGATTCTAAGTTAAGACAATTAAGGAAAGAACTTTTTGGGACAAAAAAGAATCTTGATAAAGGAGTTCCATTCTCTAATAATTCTAACTATCCTGATATAACTAAGTTTCTAAACCATGTAACACAAGCTTACGAAGAAGCTGGAGCATATTTTAGCAAACAAGTTTATGCCCAATTCTTTAAGCAAAAAGCACTTCAACAATATGAACTAATAACTCAAAAGGCAGAATCCGAGATGGTTTCCGATAGAAATGACCCTGGAGTAGACACTCTAGAACATCATGTCCAAAAATTATCAAATTTCGCAGAAATAGCAGGGTTAAAAGTCTATGATAGAGAAATAGCTGATCCTCTTCTTAACGCCTATTTAAACAAAAGACCTACTCTTTCAGTTTCTTCTTTAAAAACTAATCATGATTCTGTTGTAGTTCACGGACTTCCAGTCGACTCATATGCCGGGCAAAGAATACAGGTCAATAATCGTGCCTTTGAACAAATATCTTTAACTGACGGTTCAGATTGTACTCTAATCGACTTTTTCAATTTAATTCAAACTCACCGTCCTATGTTGAGCTGTTCATTAATTACTCCTCGAAGTTCTAAGCGTAATTTTTATAACGATAGAGGAATAATCTTAAGTGAAGGAAAGGTATACTCTATTCGTGAATCCGATGCAACTTCAACAACACTAAGCCCTAATTTAAGACTTCCCATGACTGGTGCAGATGTTGCTCCTTCTCTTGAAGACAGGACCCTAGACCTTGCCACTCAAAGACCGCACAAGTGGAATGAACTCTCTGTTGGAAATCCTCAGATACAAGGACTTTATTTTCTAGAGACTGAAACTCCTTCAAAAAGAAACCTATCCAACCAAACAGAATTAGCAAGACTCGCGTTACAAAATAATCTTCCCCTCTATTCTTTCCAAGAAGGAAAAGGGTTTGTTCAAGTTAGTCCAAACGAGTATATCTGTTCTCGACCTCATCCAATCCTTACTAAAAAACCTACTCCAAAAAAACCTACTGGACTTTTTATTTTCAGTTAATACTTAACTAATTTGCATAGTCTGGGAGATTCACTTAGCAAAAAAAGGCAACAACTTTGCCTCTGCTTTTCTTAAATTTTCCTGAAACGTAGAAACACTTATTCCTATTTCCTTAGCCAAATCTCCCAAATCAACCTGTCTTGGCCAAGAATAATATCCTCTCTTCAATGCCAATTCAAAAGCAAGATTTTGTTTTTCAGGTAATTTAGGTCTTATCTTAGGAAAATAAATCTCTTCCATATTAGTTTTCTCAATACTAATCAGTATAAAATCAGAAAACTTGTTTTTCCATTTAACTATCTCTTCCATTAAAGCTTCCAAGCGTTTTCTATCCCAACAGGCAATGTGCCAAGTTTCATATCCTTTTTCTATAATTACAGGAGAAGGATGATAAAATTCTGCAGAGAATAATAATTTGTAAAAGTCCTCTTCCTCTGCAATTAACACAAGAGCCTTATTTCCTTCTCCCTTAAACTCTCTAATTTTCCTATCTTTTTTCAATGCACCAAGAAACTTCTTAACTTCGTTCTCTTCCCCTTGAACTAAATGCATTCCTAGAATATGAACTCTATTCTTCTTAATAAAATAATCAAGAGGATACATAAAATCCACAACCTCATAATTCTTACTAAGAAGAGTATAAACGCTATCCTTGTTCTCTACCTTAAATCTCAGGCTCCACATACTACACCTTATATATAAGGGTTAATAAATCTTATCAAAATTTAATCCCAATCATGTGGAATTCCCTTAATTTCTTTCAAAGCATTAACAATATCACTTTCAGGTATATCTTCATCTCCGTTTTTTAAAACTCTCATTGTACATCCATCCAGATATCCTCCTCTAAATATATTATTAATAATACTCTTACCATATTTTTTCTCAAGCTCTCTTCTTATCATACTATTATCTCCCCTTCAATCATTTTCTTCTTTTTTTTCTTAAGTTTCTCAGGCATATCTAAATAATTATCATCACTCACAACACTTTCCCCTGTTTTTCTTTCTAACTCCTTCCTCGCATTTCCTGCCACCTCTCCTCCCTGTCTTGCAACAATCTTATTTTCTTCTATTCCTTGAGCATCTTTAGCTTTAGCAATCCTTGTTGTTGATGCCTCTCCAAGCATGGTGAATATCAACTCCAAATCATCCATATGATCTCGCAAATTTTCCCTTTTTAATCCCTTAAAATTCTTATATTCTTCAACACTTTTTCCAAACGCTGCCTTGCTTATCTCATTCGTAAGAATAGCAAATTCCAATTCTTTCTGTACTCCCCTATTTTTCCATTCATCAGTTAATTCCTGTCTTATCGCAATCCCCCTCAATCTTTTTTCAATCCACTCCTTAGAATACCCTTTTAATTCATATAATTTCTTCATCCTCTCCTGAGCAAGTTCAGGATTCTCTATCTCCTGCACCCTCTCATATCCCACTTGAGCAAGCCATCTCTTAAATGGCTCTGCCTTCTTAGATGGAATTGATTGAATAATTCTAAACATACCCTCTATATCTGCACAATCCGTTTCATATTCCTTCTCGTCAGAAGATACTAATTTCAGTTGTCGACAAAATGTCGACAACTCAATTTCAGAAGACTCTTTCTCTCGCACTTTTAATCTATACCAATAATCTCTAGGATTTTCACTTTCAGTCAAAGCCCTAACCACATCCACCACCGAGAAAAACCACTTATCTCCAATTAACTTGCGTCTTATTGCTTTCCCATTAAATATCGCAATATCTGTTAATTCGTCATTTCCCATTCATTTTAGAGTTATTTGAAGTTTAAAATTATGATTGTTCACGCTAGAGATACGACTTAATTGTAAATTAATCCACTAACGACTTTTAAAATAGACAAATCCTGCAATTAATCCAATTATAAACAATATTCCCCCAATCCAATTCAAGGATGAATTAGTCATATTATCAATTACATTTCCAGTTATATTTGAAGATAAAAATAATAATCCTCCCAAAAGCCCACCGATTGAAATAACCGAAGTTACTTTCCCTTCAAGACTTTTCTTTTTTTCAAATTCTTGTCTTGCTTCAATTCCAGATTCCTTCCCTGCAAGTTTTAAATCATGAATATAATCTAATGCTCTTCTTTTTAATATGGGATCTTTCTCTATTCTTCCCCCTAAATCTGGAAGGTCATAATTTTTACCCGTTGGTTTTACATATAATTTTTTCCCAGTTATTTTCTCTTTCTCTTTAATCCAATCTAAACTCTGTTGACCACCATATACCTGTTTACTTAAACCATACCCTCCACTAAAAGTTAAAATATTTTTGAATCCTGCAGTTCTGAAGGCACTAACATTTTTTCTAAGAGTGTTATTTTCGGATTTTATAGTATTTTCTATTCCGTCTTTTACTCTATAAACTGC
The DNA here is from genome assembly GCA_038045425.1 of Nanobdellota archaeon. Lineage (GTDB taxonomy): Archaea > Nanobdellota > Nanobdellia > Pacearchaeales > GW2011-AR1 > SICV01. The sequence continues at coordinate 3,753 of JBBSYD010000107.1, forward strand.
ACCATTTAGACCGTTATTATCTTTATCATATTCGTCAAATATCAAAACTTTTTTACTTTTATCAGCTACTCTTTTATCAAAATAATCATAAAAACTTGAGAAATAATCATGAGCATTAAAATCAATACCATGAGTTATTGAAGTTCGAAAAAATTTAGGAACTGATTCATTAGGATACCTTGCTTTCCAAGCATTTTTTAAAGTCCATCCAAATGGAACTGCACTACTTTCCGTAAGAAAAATGTAATCTGGTTTTGATTCATGTAATTGTTGCACTGCTTTCTTTACCCATTCTTTATAAGAAATGACATCTTCAGCAGTCATCACTTGATATTGTTCCCCCATTCTCTAAGAAGCAACATACTCCTTTTAATTATTTCCAATTGCCTGCTCTTTCCTAATTCACACTATCAGGCCACATCTTCGCAATCTTCTTCCTAAATTCATCAAACTTTCCTTTCTTAATCTCTTCACGAGATTTATCCATCAGTCTTTGTAGGAAATAAATATTATGATAACTCGCCAATTGAAATCCCACTCCCTCTTCATGCTTCAATAAATGACGAATATAAGCTCTAGTGTATCTTTTACAAACAAAACAATCACATTCTTTATCCAAAGGAGTAAAATCTTCTGCACTTGGTGCCCCTCTAACATTTAATCTTCCCTGCCAAGTAAATATCGTACCTGTGCGGGCATTTTTTGTTGGAAATCTCGAATCGAATATATCCACTCCCCTTGCAATTGCTTCCACCAGCTCCCCCGGATTTCCCGCGCCCATTAAATAAACAGGTTTCTCTTCAGGAATATATTTCTTAGAAATCTCAATCATTTTCATCTCTGCAGTTCTTGTCTCTCCCAATGCCAATCCTCCAATTGAATATCCCTTAAATCCAACCTCAACCATCTCTCTAGCGCTCTTTTCTCTTAAATCTTCATGTATTCCTCCTTGGATAATTCCAAATAAAATTTGTTTTTTCCCTTCTGTCAAATCCGACTGCAATTCATCATGATGCTTTTTACACCTTCTTGCCCAATACAAAGTTTTCATAACTGCAGTATCAATCTCTTCTTTAGAATTATGCAACAAAGGCATACTATCCAAACACATTGCCACATCACTATTCAATCCCAATTGTATTTCCATATCTTTTTCAGGAGTAATATACAATTTAATTCCATCAAATGGATTCTTGAAATGCACTCCATTTTCATCGCTCTTAAGATAAAGTGAAGGAGAATACATCTGAAATCCTCCAGAATCTGTAAAAATAACTCCTTTGTAATCCATAAACTTCCCAATTCCCCCAGCCTTCTTAATCAGCCCAACGCCGGGCCTCATAGACAAAATAAATGCATTACAAATAATTGCATGAGCCCGCATTGTCTCAAGGTCTTCAGTACTAACATGCTTCACCGCGGTCTTAGTAGCCACAGGCATGAAGAATGGAGTTTCTACCTTTCCAGACTTAGTACTCAAAACCCCCGTTCGAGCCATAGTTTTCTTATCCTTTACCTTAATTGTGAATATACCTTTTGTCATAAAAAAAGCAGTTGCAAGGCGTTTAAAAACCTAATCAAACAAAAACAAGTTATACAAATCTCCTTCCTTCGAAAGGTTTAAATACACTATCAACTATAAGTTTATAACTATCAACCCTATGGAGACAACAAACACATCAAACAGAATACTAACAATTCTCTTAAAAGAGCCGTATATTACAAATACTGTATCTAAACTAGCTGAAGCTTTAAAAATAACTCGCCAAGGATTGTGGAAGATACTAAAGAAATTACACCAAAATAAGTTGATTCTTTTAGAGTCAATAGGAAATAAAAAAACAAGCACAATTATACTAAAACTAAATTGGAATAATTCTTTATTAGAAAAGACACTTTCTTTATCATTAGCTAGAGATGCCTTGTCCTATGAAAGATGGATAGTTAATTTTAAGGAGTTAGAAGGAAAAGTAGATTTTCTAATACTCTTTGGGAGTATTCTTACAAATCCAAAGGAAGCAAACGATATAGATATTATAGCAGTAATAAATAAAAAAGAAAATTTCAAGGAAGTAGAAAATATAATCATAAATGTTCAAAAAACATTAATAAAAAAGATTCATATTATCGATATGACTAAGACAGAATTTTCTCAAGAACTAAAAAAATCAAATCCTGCATATCTTGATGCACTAAAAAAAGGAGTAATATTATATGGACAAGACAAATTTATTGAGTTTGTCAAGGGGTTAAAAATTGGATGAAACAGAAGAGCTTTTAAAAAAATTAAGAGAATGTTTTCAAAGAGCAAAAAGAGATGAAAAAGAAGAAATAAAACATAAGGGACTACTTATGAAAAATCCTAATATTGAAGAATCAAAAAAGTATATTCAAAAAGCAAAAGAAAGTCTCGATTTTTGTGAAATTTGTAAACAGAGGGGATACGAATATAAAATACCCGAAGAATGGTTTTACACATTGTACTATTGTGCTTTAGCAATTCTTTCAAAAATAGGTATTGAAACAAGAAGTCAAAAATATACTTCTTTAATCTTGCAATATTTTAAGAACAAAAACCTGATAGATTATGAACAAGAATTTATCAGTAGAATCAGAGTTTATACTAAAAAAGGAGAAGAATCAGAAGTTGATGAACGAGAAGAAGCTCGTTACAGCTCCGCAATTAAAATTGAAAAAGTCAATACAAGATATAAAGAAATGACTTTATTATGTAAACGAGCAATAGAACAATCTGAAGAAATAATATATTCAAACAAGACTATTGAATTTCCTAAAGAATTGCTCGTTTAATAGAAAATAAAGTTATAAAAACCCCTCGCTCTTCCATTTTTCATGAAATTATTCAAAGCAAACGAAGATGGATGGTACTGCGGATATTGGAATAATTCTCCCATTCAAATTAAACATTCCTCCAATCGTCCATTAAAGAACGAACCAATCCATAAGCATTCATTTGCGGAATATTATCTTGTTCTCAAAGGAAAACTAACAATTCAGATATCTTCCAATCCAGTTGAAATTAAACCCTTAGAATTAGTCATGATTGAATCAGGAGAGCCCCATAAAATAATAAAAAAATCATCAGATTGTTCATACCTAATAATCAAGGAAAAATCATTCCCTGAAAACAAAGAACTTGTACAATCTACTTAATAAATTAAAATCTAAACTTTTAACCCAGTTAAATCCATTGGGTGACTTCTATCTTGTCCAGCAAAGAAAATAATGTTATCCCCGTCCATTTCCAAATTTCCAAAATGAGCTAATTTTGAAGTAGAATATTGTTCTGGTTTTCCAAAAGGTAAATAGTTTATTCTTCCATCAACTGCATGTAAAAACTGATAACCTTGCGGAACAATCATCTCTCCTTTTTCCGCAATTGCATCCACCATCTCAATGAAAGGAGATATGTTCTCTGGAGCATTTCCTTGAAAGAATCTAGACAAAAATACTGATTTGACTATTCTTGAAGGACCTGTAAAATAATGTTTTTTTCCCAAAAGACCAAAAACAGGACATTTCTCATATTTTCTTGCTTCTTCTCCCTGAACCTCATTAACTCCAGGACCAACAACCTGATCACCATAATGACTCAAATCTTCTTGCATTTCTTCTAAAGTAGGATTTCTAAAATGAACATCAAATCTTGCAAGAACTCCCGCTGGTTTTCTGTTTACCAAAGAATACTGCCCAATTCCTCCAGGCCCAGCGGAAGTAATCCATTCTCTTGGATGTACTCCTTGTATCTTTTGAAACATTTTCAAATCTTGAAATCCACCAGAATGAATATTCACTGTCACAAACAAGTCGGATGCATGCCTAAAAATCTCCACTGGAAGATCCTCAGGGTCATCTAAAATATCCAATTGCATTAATTTCAGGCATTTCAAGGGTTTATAATATTTTATATACTTAAAAAATTATATTAATATCGCAAGAAAATAAATCTAAGTAATACTCTCTTTCCAGTATATCTCTTTAGCCACAATAAACCTTTTATACCTTCAAATCCGAAAAAACAAAATGGCAAAGCAAGTATATGGTCTTCCCGTAGTAGAAAAAAAGATAAGCCCAACTTCTGAACTTAGACAAGAAGTAATGACTTGGATGGAGAATTGGGTACAAAGGCAACCAGATGTAATCTGGGAGTTTTCAAAAGGAGATCACACTATTTCTGAAGTATGCAGTGCAATAAAAAATAGGACTCCCTTTGGTCTAAGTCAATATCGAACTATGGCAATATTATACGATGAAGCAAATCCTAGAAAATAACTTTTTAGTTCCAGCCAATTCTTTAAAAACCTAATTATCCCCTATTTTTCAAAGGGCTCGTAGGATAGTAGTAATCCACATCGTTCGCGTCGTTGAAACCTGGGTGCGATTCCCGGCGAGTCCATAAATATCATATAAAAAATCTATTCACAATCTGACATTTTTAATAAGTTCATAATCAAACTGTATCTTTTAATAATCCAGTTTATCCATAAATGAATGAAACTTGGAGCAATATACAATCAAGAGGCAGAATTACAAAGAGGAGACAGGATTGCTTTTGATAACGCAGGATATTTATATACTTTTTATGAATGAAATGTTTTGGTAACTGCACTAAGAGTAAAAAAGAATGAATTGGAAGGAATGTTAGTTTTCAATTCCATAGAAAGTAAAAGACAATGCTCAGACATAATCTCAGAATTGAAATGGGAAAGATATTGCCCTAAAAAGAAATGATTAATTAACCAATCAAATTTTTATAACCCTCAGATATTCTCCAGTTGCCAGAATTTAAAAATTTCATCTAATCTTTCACTCGAATATCCTTCTCTTGTTAGACTAAACTCACCCATCTCAATTGCTCGTCTTCCTCCAAGAAGATTGCCCATATTACGTGTTTCAGTTTTTTCTTTAAAACTAAGAATACTTTCTAACTGCCCCTCTTTAGATATTTTGGGTTCACATAAAACATAAAGCAAAGCATAAAGCTGTCCAGGTTTTTTATCAGGAAATTTCAACATTAAACTATCATAAAAAATACCTGTATTATTATTTATTTCACTAATTACTCTTATTGCATATTCCTTTTCCATCAAATTCTAATATTTTTATAGTTTATATTTATTTATCTAGGATTTAATCTAAAATATTCCACATTAATTGGGCGAACACAATTTTTTGAAAGAGAATTAATCCATAAATCAACAGAATTAACTCCAAATTCTTCTCCCTTATTTCTCTGCTCAAAAAATAAACCTTCTCCAAGATAAATTCCAGCGTGCCTTAAATGATATCCACAGGCCTCAGTATTATTACAAACATAGGAAAAAGTAATAATCCTATCTCTTGCACCATATTCTTCAACTCTTGTACAAAATGACTCATCTTTAATAAATTCACTAAATGGAAGTTCACCAATATAACTCGGTCTCTGCAAACTTGGGAGTGCTAAAATGCAATAATTTCCCATAGCATCCCTTAGCCCCCCATCAGGATTAAGTCGTCTCCAATTAGACTCTATCTCTCTTTCAATTTTTAATACAAATGCAACTGTTCCAAAACAATTTGATTGATACCCAGGAGTAAATGCTTCTGTGCCTAAATGCTGATTATTACGAAGAAAAGAGATACTTTTTCTAAATCTCGATTGATTCAAAACTCTTTGCTTTAGTTCTTTATCTATTTGTTGCATTAAATAGACTTTAACTAGGCATTCTTAAACTTTAAGGTATGTTCACAACATTTATATCCTAACTAATATCCCTTTTATCATGGTATCCCTAGCAGACATCAGACAAGAACATATAAAACTTCTTAATCACATTGGAAGTCTAGATGCCATTTCATCTAGGACTAAACATCCTCTTAGAGAAACTCAATTTCAAATGAAAAACATTCTTAACATTTGGGACACTCATGAAAAGAAAGAAGAAGAATTATTTAAAAATCTTCCAAGTAAATTTCCAATTAAATCCATGGAAATGAAACATCAACTTCTTAGAGGCCACTGGAAAGTTCTAAATCTTGCACTCCAATCACATGACGAGGATATAATAAAAATCGCTCTAGACACAGATGGAAAAATGTTCTCCGCAAGATTAAAAGAGCACATCCTCATAGAAGAAAAGTTATTTGATAAATTATAAAATTACTACTTTGTTTAAATCTTCCCAATTAAATTAATCCCAGGTTTAAGAGTTTTACTTCCAGGTTTCCAATTCATAGGACAAACTTCTCCCTTGTTCAATCTTACGAATTGAGCTGCCTGAACTTTTCTTAAAAGCTCATCAACACTTCTTCCAATAGAATTATCATGAAACTCATATGCTTTAATTTTTCCTTCAGGATCTATTAAAATTGTAACCCTAAGAGAAAGACCGTCTTCAGGAATCAATGTTCCATATGCAGAACATACCCTTCTTGCAGGATCTGCCAGCATAGGAAATTTTATACCTTTTATTGCTTCAGAATGATCATGCCATGCCTTATGAACAAATGCTGTATCAGTACTTACACTAATTATCTCAACTCCCAATTTCTTGAATTCTTCATAATTATTTGAAAGTTCTCTAAGTTCAGTTGGGCAAACAAAAGTAAAATCAGCCGGATAAAAGAAAAGAATCACCCACTTACCTAGATAATCATTTAATTTTATTTTTTTAATCACATCGCCATCTAAATAAGCTTCCTCATTAAACTCTGGAGCACGTTGATTAATTTCAATCATAATTTTAACTGCAATTAGAAGGTTATAAATTTTATTATACTTAAATCTTATTCCTACTTATCCCTTCAATCTTCAAACTCCTAATGGGACTAGAATTATAAAAAACTTCCTAAATCCTCTTCCTAATTATCCACCACATCCACCTGCTCCGCCACCACAACCCCCACATCCACCTGCTCCGCCTCCACATCCTCCACCAGCTCCTCCTCCGCAAGTATGTCCTCCAGTAGGTGCAGGTTCAACATAATTTGCCTTTGAGCCATCAGAATCTAAAACTGTCAATTTACCTTGATACATATTCATAGAACAAGCAATATTAAATGTCCCTGCTTTATCTGGAGTAAATTCCACAGAATTATCCGAGGAAGAAAATGATTTTCTAACTCCTAACGAAGACATTACAACTGCCTTTGAACATCCAGGCATTTTAGACATATCTGCTTCTATTCTCACAGGAATTCCTTTCTTAACCGTGGAAGGTTCAAGAACGTAATTACTTCCTTGAACACTCAGTTTAACAATCTGCACATCTTTAACATCAGAAATAACATTTCCATCTATTCCCTCAGAAGGATAAACTCCATAATGATTTAATAAAATAAACGCAGTTAACATAATCGCCACTATTGAAATAATATACGGTATCTGAGAATTATGTTTATTATCCTCAGCTACTAAATTAGATTTACTTTCCGCAACTACTGATTTGATATCTTCTACTTTATTCTCGCTTACTTCTGCACTAGAATTATTATTAACATTATTCAAATTTTCAGAATTT
>JBBSYD010000108.1:0-14060 GCA_038045425.1 Nanobdellota archaeon
TTGGAAAGATGTATTTATGCGGAGAGTATATCCTTCTTACTAAGGGTCACTCTCCATATTTAAATCTATCCTTAAATGTCACTACATAATGGTTACAAAACGAAACATTTAAATACCCAATTTTTAACTGAGATATATGGTAAATTCAATATTTAAGAAATCTGTTGCTTATCTCGCTTTAGCAGGAGTATTACTCTACGGAATGAACCATGTTGCAAATGCACCTCAAAGAACTCTAAGAGAATGGTATACTCAACCTTGCCGAATACAAAATTGCAATACTACTTTGGGAAATAAACTTTCTGCTTTAGACAATTTAGCCGAGGATATCGGAGATTATGAGACTGACCCTAGAGACATGGGTTTTATATTAACAGACGAAGAGTTAAAATTAGCTATAAGTAATGTAAATGCTCACAGAAGAAATTTAGATAAAGAAATGTTATCCTTTGGAAATCCCCCTTCAAATCTTCCTTGCTGTGATAAATATTCTCAATCAAAAAATAAATCAGTCTATTCAGGTTTGCATTAGAGAGAATTCTGATAATCGTCTCATCCTTTCGCATAATTCCCTGTAAAATTATTCTACACATTCAATTCTAATAAGCATTTAATATAGAGGACTTTGAATAACCTCCTATTTCAAAACATTTTATGGGGTTTTCAAAGGACTTCTTAGAGGATTTGAGGGTTTTTCCAAATCCTCTATATCTCATAATCTTAATTCTCTATAAATCTATTATTTAAAGTATATATCTCAAAATAACCTTTTTTTAGCCAAAGAGCTTAATAAATCAAATAAACCTGAATTTTCATGAGTCCTGAAGATACTACTTCTCAAGTTCAACCCGAAACCCTTTTAGGAGCATGGGAAAGTGCATTTGAAAAGTTTAGAGACGCACTTCAAAGAAGCGATTTTGCAAAAGACTATTTAACGGAAACAAGAGGACTTACTCCCGAAACAATTACCAAATTTAGAGTTGGTTACGCTCCAGATAATTTTCACCTATTAACCAATGAGCGTTTTGTAGAAGAAGAAGGATATTCTCTCGAAACTTTAAAACAAGCAGGATTAGCTAAACAATCTGAATCAGGTGCTGTTTATGATACTTTTAGAAACAGAATTGTTGTTCCCGTTATGAATCAAGATGGAAGAATAATTGGAGCAACAGGAAGAGATTTAAGTTCAGATAAGAAAGTTCCAAAATATATAAATGGTTCAGAAACTCCTATTTATTCAAAAAGAAATAATCTTTTAGGTTTGTCTCATGCAAGAAAAACCATACGAGATAACGGACAAGCAATTTTTGTAGAAGGAGCATTTGATGTACTTCAAGCTCATCAACAAGGATATACTCAAGTAATTGCTCCCTGTGGGACGGCTCTAACTTCTGAACAACTAGACCTTGTAGACAAACTGGGAAATCAAGGAGACATTGAAAAAATTTTAATGTTTGATGGAGATTCTGCAGGATTAGCATCAATGGAGAGACTTTGCAGAGAACATTTAGGTAGAGGTTTAAAAGTTGTTTTAATTTCTGGAGACCCCGATGAACTCCTTAGAAAACCCTACGGCAAAGAATCTTTAGATTCAGATATCGCCTTTGCTTCTCAAGGAGGGTTGGAATTTATCGTGCATAGGGCTCTAAATGCAAGAGGAGATAAACTTGTTCCTGCTTTAGAAGATAAATTACTTATTCTTCAAGGATTACAACCCTCATTTAAATCTCTTGCCCCAGAAAAAAGAGGACTTTATACAGGGGAATTATCAAAACTATTAGACTTGCCTAGTGAAGATATTCATTCTTTTTTTTATCCTAATCCCTCAAGTTCTGCCTCTTCTGGAAAATTAAACAATGTTTTTTGGCAATCTCAATTTATCAGAATATTATTTACACTTGCAAAACAAGAAAGAGCAACCAACAGCTTAACTCATTTAGTCCAATATTGTGATTCTCTAAACATTCGTCCATTGCTAACAATGCCAGAAGCAAAAGCAGCATTTACCTACATTGAACATCACATTCAAGATTTACCCTATACGGAACTTGATACTCCTCTATTTGGAAATTCAGCCATGTCCAGAGTTTGCGGGCAAATAGAACAACAAGCCAGAACTCAATTAGACTCAGAAGTTTTACAAAAATTATTCGATTCTTCATTAATTGCCTATCCTGCAAGAGGAGAAAAAAGTTTAAGTCAAGATTTATTGAACACAGCCATAGCTGAACTTTTTAAACACAGTATCCATCAAGGCATTGGCGAATCATATCACAGAAAAAAAATGTCTTTAGAAGATTTGAGTAATCTTAATCTACAAATTAAAAGAGGAAAAGGGCATGGAAAAAAAACAAACTGAATTTAAACTAGAATCAAAAAGAAACGTTGAGCAAGGCGAGAGAGAAACTAGAAAAAAATTTGGAAAATTCTGGATTAGGGAACATCCTTCAGGATCAGTAACTATCTTCGGAAATGGAATAAGAGGTAGAGGAATTTATGCTCCTCCTAAACGAGCAGTAATTAGAAGAGCAAAAAGAGAATATCAAACTCAAGGAGAATTAAGCCAAACAACAAGAACATACGTAAAAAGATGGGGGCTATTAAATCCTCAAAATCCTCAAAAAAGTTTACACTCTGGACTCGAAGTTCTCCAAATTCAAAAATATCATCCTCAAGCAGTAAGATTAAGTGAATCGGATAAAGCATTCAGAAGTTTTTGGAAATCTCATTTAATAAGAACTCACGATAAAAAAAGATTAGTTCATCCCTCTTCTAGACTTCCCAAAATTAAAGATTTTGAAAAGAAACACACTCAAGAATACCAGTGGATAACCACCAATGTAGGAATGTATCGATTCATGGAACAGAGACATCCCGGGCTATATTATTATTTATCCGAAAAAACCACTATTCAAAGTATAGATTTTAATAAGCTTAGAGAAGAAGTTCTTTCCTTAATCAATTCTGGAGTTTCTGTAAGCAAAAATTATCTAGGAAGAAGTCCAGAACCAAGTGAGAAACGAGTTGGAAGAAGAATTGGTACTATTTTAAAGAACAGGGAAGCATTCAATTCAAAACCAAATTATCTTCCCCCAGAGATTAAAACTTTCGGAGGGATAGTTTCATATTTATCTGGAATTCCCCAAGATAGATTAAGAAAAGAAGCAGAATCTGCAAGGGATTGTGGAAAACTTGCTGAAAAATTTGTAGAATGTTATGTCTTTTTAGCAATTAGAGCAGGATATGATCCTCTAAATCTAAATCTTTCAGATATTCGCAAGGTCTCATTTAAAGAACCTCTTCAGTCTGTTCAAGAAGCAGATATTTCCGATCCGGCATGGAGCACCGAAGTTCATTTTAATAATAATCATACTAGATATACTTTTGGAAAAAACAAACAAGGAATTGCGGACGGAAGAGTAGGAGACAATTTAATAGAAGTTAAAGTTGGAGCAAGAAAATTCACAGAACGATACACTAAACAAGTGATTGAAAAATATTCTCCCAATGGAGTTTGGAATGATGGTACTCCAATTTCAGAATCAATCTTATTCCTTCATCAAGAGCCAAGATTTTATGAATCTGCTAAACCGGCAATAATCAATGCAGGAATTAGAATTATAGATTTTCAACAATTTCATTCGGCATTTTCATTGTTATTAAATAAAACTGACCACAACTACGACTTAATTCAAAGAGTTGAACCTCAAGTTAATATTCAGGCATTATTAGCAGGACACAGAAATTTAAATTTAGAAAATAGAATGAACTTATTTTGCAGAGAAGGATTTTCTACGCAAAGAGAATGGTATGAAGATATGATTTCAGGAATAATTGAGGAGGCAATTCACTAATGAGACTAGAGCAGAAATGGCAAGCACTTGCAAGAGAAACAAATGGAATAGTTCATACAAGGGAAGCATATCTAGAAGTAACAAAAGGATTATTCGAGATTGAGCACGGAAAAATTCTAAAACATCTTGAACAATATCGTCTTCAACTTCCTTCTCACTACTCTGATAAATTGGTATGCTTAATGGATATAGAAAATTGCGGACTTCCGTACTCTTCTCCAATCAACACAGTAAGCATAGGAAGCATTAACGGAGAATTTAAAGTAAAAACTTTCTTTGCTTTAGATTACAGTGGCGAAAGAGAAATATTAAAAAGAGCTTGGAAAATTATGAGAAGAGCAGACAAAGTATTTAGCTATAACGGCAAAGCATTTGACATGCCTAGGCTATTAAGTAGAATTAAAACTCACGGACTTTTAGTAAACGGACAATCCCCTATTGAAAAATCTCTCGGTGGCAGACATTGCGATCTTTATCCCATATTTAAAGAAATGACTAGAGAGAAAGGAATAACATTGCTGGACAGAAAACTTCAAACTCTTGAACAAGTTTTATTTAACACATTCAGAGGAAATGAAATTCATGGTGCAGATATTCCTAAAGCCTATCACGATTTTGTTTACACTTCAAATGAAGAATCAATTTCCCGAATGGCTACAATAGTAAATCACAACACTCTTGATGTTGCAAGTCTCGGAGCATGTTTAGAGTTTTTAAGACAACAAGGAAAAGAGGTATTGAAAGACCCGATTAATGAGGGAGGAATAACCTTACTAGACAGGAAACTTAAAACTCTCGAGCAAGTTCTATTTCCTATTTTATATACTCCAGATAAATAAGTTAAATACAAGTGAAAATTATTATATCTGGATATATATTTAAATAATCTTTATAATCTCGTTTTTTGATGATTCCCCTTGAAGATTTAGAGAAACAAGCAGTAAGAATTGCTAGAAGATATTCTAGTAGTTTTGCAGACATAGAAGATCTTGCACAGATTGGACGTATAGCTGCATGGCAAGCATCAGAAAAAGAAGAAGACTATCCTTTAGGGTATTATAAAAAAGTTATTTCTAATGCTATCGGTTGTGAAATACGAAGACAAAGAGCACAAAAGAGAACTCCTCTTGGAGGATTTGTTTCTCTAGATTCTCCATTAAGTGAAGAAGAAGATGGAACACTACACGATGTTGTAGGTCATGAAGATTCGTCATTCTTAGAAGTCGATGGTAAAAGATTTCTTCATGATATTTTAAGAAAGAAATTTGGGCATAGAAATTATTTGCATGGAAGAAGAGGGATATTAAATCAACCAAATGGAAGAACTCTTGCTCGAAGAATAGTTAGAGCAGCCATTTCAGAAGTCGCAAAAATTCCTTTAGAAGAAATACCTTCAAGAGTAGGTAAAATATTTTTTGAAGATATGGGTTTAACTGGATTTCTTAGAGCAATTTATCATAATTCTCCATTTGAAGCAGTACAAGATGCATACTCCGATAATTTTTTACCTTGGGACTTTAATCAAGTTCCCAAAAAGTATTGGCAAGGATCAGAAGGAATTAAACATGGTGCAGATGCCTTGAAATGGTTTTGTGCAAAGCATAATCTTCTCAAACCAGAAGATTGCAAAAGAGTTTCGAGAGCAACTTTTAAAGAAGACGGACTACGTGGTCTTTTGCAAACTCAGTTTCAAGATAGTCCTACTCTTGCATTTCAATTTTTATTTCCAGGTATAAAACCTGAAGAGTGTTCTTCAATTAATCCTTCTGGGCACTGGAATTCTTTAGAAAATCGAAGACTTGCATTAGTTTCTTATCTTTTTGCTCACAATAGACCAAATATAGAAATACTCAATCCAGAAGAGACTTATGATCAAGGATTAAAACATTTTGTTACTGCCTCTTCTTTGTCTTCTAGTTTTCCTGGCTTGTTATATAAGTATAACGGAAATGTATTTAATTTATTTCATAGTAATTATCCTGCGCAGATATTACCTTGGACTCTTACTTGCACATGGAAGAACGAGCCTGAAAAGACTGTCGCCGAGGCGGTAAGATGGTTATTCGATAAATACTTAGGTATTCCTCTAGAAGAAATACCGCACCATGCTTCAAAAGGGCTTTTTAAACAAGTAGGATTTTATGGATATTATTCCAATAAAAGACTATTTGGTAATTCAACATATAGGTTTATTGACAATGCCTATCCTGGATCGTTCACTCAGTCAGATTTTTATCAATTTAGAAAAATTACTAGAATTCAAGTTCGAACAATAAATAAAAACAAATAGACTCATATCCGGAAGATTATACCTAAATTATGTTAATTGAGCCATATTTTCACAGAATTTCAGACATCTAACAATCTTTATAAAACCTATTTCCCCAAAATAACCATGAGATTACTAACACTACACTGTGATTACATAAAATTCAAACCCCTGAAAAAGGCAATTAAAGCCCCAGAGGAATTGGATGAAGAAAGAAAAAAAGAAATAGTTGTAAAAGACCCCTTGGTAGTTCTTACCGCAGTAGAAAGAGGAGACAGTGACGAAATTCTAAAGGATTATATCGCAGCAATAAAGAAAACAGCAGGAGAAGTTCAGGCAAAAAATATTGTTCTTTATCCCTATGCCCATCTATCCAACATGCTCTCAGACCCAACAACTGCATTGGAATATCTCAAAGAAGCTGAAAACGTTCTAAAGGGAGAAGGTTACAATGTTACAAGAGCACCATTCGGCTATTATAAAGAATTCGAACTTAAATGCAAAGGCCATCCTTTAAGTGAACTGAGCAAACAATTCAGGGCCGAAGGGGTCCAGGAAATTAATTCTTCTGCTCCAAAGAAAGAAATTCAAAATAAGCAATCTAGCGGAAAAATAATTCTCGATAGAAGAAATTTGAAACCAAATGACCATAGAATTCTTGGTGAAGATTTAGGAATATTTTATTTGAGTGATGAAGTGGGCCCGGGATTGCCTTTATGGTTACCAAGAGGAGAAGTATTAAGAAATCAACTAGAACAATATATGCGAGAAGTTGAATTAAAATATGGATATCAATATGTTACAACACCACACATTACTAAGGGAAGTATTTACGAAAAAACAGGACATCTCCCATATTATGCAGATACAATGTTTTCTCCAATGGAAATAGATGGAATTAATTATTATCTTAAACCTATGAATTGTCCCCATCATCATATGATTTTCCAGAAGATAATAAAAAGTTATAAAGATCTTCCTCTTAGATTAGCAGAAGCAGGAGTTGTTTACAGAAACGAGTTATCAGGGGTTACCTACGGGCTAATGAGAGTTAGGCATATTATGCAAAATGATGCCCATATCTATGTAACTCCAAATCAATTGAAAGATGAATTTATTAAAGTTTTAAAGATGTTCGACGAAGTCTATCAAGTAATGGGCATACAAGATTATTATTTCAGATTATCTTTGCCTGATTTCAAAAAGAATCCAGAAAAATTCACAGGAGACCCAAAAGAATGGGAATTTGCATCTGAAGAAATAAGAAAGGCAATGAAAGAATGGGGTAAAAACTTTACTGAAGAAAACGGAGAAGCGGCATTTTATGGTCCAAAAATAGATGTTCAGATAAAAAATGCAAATGGCAAAGAAGAAACAATTGCCACATCCCAAGTAGATATAGTTGTTCCAAAAAGATTAGAAATTACCTATATTGATGAAAAAGGCGAAAAGAAAACACCTATAGTAATTCACAGAGCAATACTTGGAAGTTATGAGCGATTTGTCGCTTTTCTTCTTGAAAAGACAGAAGGTAAATTTCCAGTCTGGTTATCCCCAATTCAAGTCCGAGTAATAGACTACACTGAAAGAAACACTCAGTCAGCACAAAAAATAGTTGACAAATTAAAAGAAGCAATTCCTGGATTGAGAATTGACAGTGACTTCAGAAACACCACCGTCAATGACAAAGTCCGAGACAGCGAAATGCAAAAAATAAATTATCTCGTAACTATTGGTGACAAGGAAGAAGAAAAAGGAACATTAGCAGTTAAGAGAAGAGGAAATAACAAGCCAGAGTTTGGAGTCAAATTCGAATCATTTGTCCACGAAGTTAAAGAAAAAATAGAAAAAAGAAATTAATCACTTATCTTACAAGAGTCAACAAGCTCTTGTTTAATCTCATGTAATTCATCTACTTCGTCTAATAATTCGTTATGAACTGAAGAAGGATGGTAAAATAAATGAATAATGACTCCGTAATCTTTTGCTTTTTTTATTGTAGGTATAAAATCTGAATCTCCTGCAATTAACACGACATGTTGAATTTGATTCTCATAACTCATTGTTGCTATATCTAAAGACATTAAAACATCAACCATCTTTTGCTTAAACTGATTACCAATAATTTGCAATTTTCCAAGTTTAACTTCAAATCTTGGAAGTCTTTTAAGACTTGTCAAAAATTTATGCATTTTTGCTTGCTTCCCAACATCATTTAAATTTCCATCCCTAACTACAGGCATACATGTATAATAATATGTTCTAAGTCTATTCAGATTTAATTTATTTGATATTTCATTCGAGAATTTAAAATAGTCTATCTTAGGTATACTAAACTTAGACATTAAGATTTTATTCAGATATCCTCCATCAATAAAAATAGCACACTTCTCTTTTTCCATATTTATGAATCCCATTGCTCGACCCTTTTAGGCTGAACAATGGGGAATATTATACTTTATTGAGGTTTAAGATGTATAAATATCTTTCGATAAACTAAAAACTGGAGCAGGATTGAAGCTCCATATTATCATCTAAGCTAGATTATATTTAAATATTAATATCTTTCTATAAACTATATGACTAACTATTTCTTTAATCAAAATTCAGAATTCGAAAGAAGAGCACTTTATGAGGCACTTCTTGAAAGTATGGAACCAGCAAGTCCAAGGGACAAAGTTAGAATAAATATGATTAGACAAGCATGATTTTGTGCAGTCATGGACGGAGATGGATATTCTCACTCAGAACTCTATGCAATATTACACGACCCTGCCGTCCAGAAATTATTAACTGAATAAAAAATTACAATCCTTTTTCTCTAAGAGCTGAATCTAAAGAAGAATAACCTTCTTCAATATCATATTGTTCATAAGTTTTTCCTTTATATCTTAAAATAGGTCTTCCATTTCTTAACTCTTCTTTAGGTTGTAATGAATAATTTACTCTATTAAAAGCACATAACAAAACTAAAATCAACCCATCTCCGCGCGCTCTTCTCACGATCATCAAATCTTCTACTCTAGCAGAAGTTTCTCCTCGTTCAAATTCTCTCCTGTCTCTAGCAGTAACTAGTCCAGTTCCATTTTCCAATTCAACAATTTGTCCAAAATCAGTCAATTCCAATTTGCCGTTTTTCATTAAACTTAGCAATTATATTTATTTATTAATCTAACTATATTTAAGTTTAAATCTTGTTAAACATCGTATTATTGACTTTTACCAACAAACTTATAAACCTCCCAATCTAATATTTCTTAGGAGATAAAAAAGATGAAGATAAGACCTTACGTAAATAGACTAAACGATTCAAAAGAATATAAAGATTTTTGTAAAAAACACGCAGATGCATTTTTGATTGCAGGATTTTTCATTCTTGATCTAGAAACAAAAAAGAATATACACCAAATAGATTATTACGTTCCTAAAGAGAAGAAAGTTGCAGCATTCACCCTTGACGGTGGAGTTAATGTTCAATTACTTTCAATGGTTAATAACAAAGTTCCAGAAGTTCTAGACATCAATACTAACATAGACTTAGACGCTTTATATGGCATTCTAGAAGATGAAATGAAAAACAGAAACATAACTGAAAACATTCAAAAAATAATCGCCGTTCTACAAAATATAGACGGAAAAAAGATGTGGAATTTGAATTGCGTCCTATCTGGAATGGGAATTCTTCGTGCTCACATTGATGACGATTCTAAGACAATATTAAAGATGGAAAAAGCATCAATTTTAGATTATATCAAGAAAGTTAATCCTGCAGACCTCCAAAAAACTCTCGCAGCTTCACAAGGAATTCAACAATCCAATGAAACTCTAAATCCTCCTCAAGCATCACAAAAAGGAAAACTTACAAAGGCACAAATAAATACAGAACTAGACAAACTCAACAAACTCGAAGAAGCCATAGAAGCGGAAAAGAAAAAGCTCCAAGGCACAAACACTCCTTCAGATTCAAAAACAAGCGCAAGCACAAATTCCAAGGCAAACCCATCAGTGCAAAAACAAGCTTCTCAAAAGAAGAAATAAAATTTACTGAAATTTATTTCTTTTAAAATAAAATATCTCTGTCTCTAGGTCATATTAAAATAAATTATTTTCTAATAACCATAACAAGGAGCCAGAATTATACTATTTGATACTATCTTCTGATTGGTTGTGGTTGTTGCTTCAGCATATACCTTTAGTTTTGTTGCTTCAGCATATCTGCTACATTCATCTCCAGATGGTCCTGCAAGACTTAACTCACTCATAATAGCTTTTAGATCTTGACTTAAAAGAACCATTTGAAACTTGTTATCCGAAATTATTATATCTCTCTGTTGACTTTCATTATTTTGAAAAGGAGCAAACGAACTAATTAAAATCTTTAAATCTTTAAAATTAGTAATTCCAGAATAAACAGTTCCATTTATTACTAAACTTTCTCCAAAACCATCGGTTAATAACATTCTAACTTCTTGACTATCATTAACAATATTTTCTCCATTTGCTGATGTCAAATACAAAGTAGGTGCACCATAAACAGGAACATTTCCATTTCCACCACTACTTCCACTTCCTCCACTTCCTCCGCCACTGCCTCCTCCACTTCCACCAATAGGTGAAGAAACTGAAATCAAAGTGTTTCCAGTCAAAACATTACTACATTCTTTAGCAGGGATATTACATGTCTGTTCACTTCCATCATCCAAGGTAAATGTAGAAACCATAGTTGCTTTTTCAGCTTCCTTAGGAGTCAAGAATGCTGTGTTATAACTTCCTTCAGAAGCTTCTCTTACATCAGGCAAACTTATAGTTTCTCCGTCTTTCATTTCAAGAATTACATTTCTGCTCTTTACGCTTTGTATTCTACTTCCTGAACTAATTGCATAACTATAAGCCACATTAAATCCAGGATAAGTTACAGAGTTAACAGTTATATTTGACTTTTGACAAGAAAGTATTTCCACAGGAGCATCCATACAAACAACTCTATTCAATTGAGTATTTTTAACAATCGGGGCAATAAATAACCACATTGCGGCAACTGCCCCAATAACCAAAAGTATAATTAAAACAACAGAAACAACGTCACTCAACCCTCCCTTATTCATAATAAAATAACCAGAAACTTATTTATAAATCTATCTTCAGAAATAATGATTTCTAAATAGCCAGCAATTATACAAAGTATAAAAAAATTATTCAATTATTAAAATTCCTCCTCTGAAAATTATTATCTATTGTTCGACTTAAATTATTTTAATGTCTCCAAGATATTTTTATTTATTTGCCTGCTTTGACATTAACTATTCCATAATCCTTCTCTAAGTTCACTCAATTCAATAAAACTTATTCAGCACAATAACTCTCTTAAAATCAAACATAAGATAATAATGAGATTAAAATCCCCAAAACCCTCTACCTCCTGCCTTCAACAAGTTAATGCCCTGTAGGGCAACTCTATTACGCACTTCAGTTCTCTTTCAATAATGCTTATGCTTCCCAATTAACATATTTTCAGTACACTAAACCCATTCAAAGACGAACAATAGATAATAACTTTCAGCAGTATTTAACACATTTATACCTTATATAATAATAACTAAATGCAATTCTTCACAGGAGACTCACATTCAGTTGTATCTCCAGAACTCAAAATATATTTAGCAACTGCCTTTGCACTCTTAGCCACTTTAGTCCCACTAACATTTGTAGAATCCATTGTTCCCAGTCCATTCAAACTAGCATTTACCAAAACAGTACTATTCGCAGTTCCATCACCATAAATAACAATCACATTAACCTGACTTACAATAACATCAGAATCAGCAGAAGTTCTTTCCAAATTAACATCAGTCCTATTAGAAGCAGGCACATTTCTGCAACTTGAAACTTCAACTGAATTAGTTATACAAACTTGTGCTCTTTGAATTCCAGAATCTCCACTATCCAACAATGGCTTAACCAACAACCAAAGTCCTGCAACTGCAGCAACAACTAATAATATAATTAATACGGTAGAAACAACGTCACTCAATCCCCTTTTACCAAACATAACAAAATCAATCTATTCTTATTTATAAATCTTTGCTCACCTTTTTCGGGCGAATGATATTTAGTTTTCCAAGTATCACCAGTGTTTGAAAAGATTAATAAACTATTAAGGTTATAAAAACCTATGATTGAAAATGAACGAATATCTAGAAGTTTTTTGTATAGTTTAACAACAAGACTTTGGAAAGGCGTTCGTAAGAAATTACCATATCTTGCCGTGGGTGGTATTCTGCTTGGAGTAGGAGAGTATGCGGGGGAAACAGAAGTAAATAGAATTTACTTAGAATTACGGAAAGATAACTTAGACAGGGTAAGTATGCGTGAAAAAGTAGAGCTTATTCGTAGTCAGCCAGGATATCAACCTACAAATATCTTAGTAGAATTTTATCGCAGTACTTTACATAATTAGTTGCTTATTTATAGCCAAGGACTTATATAATTGAACAGATAGTCGTTGGCTATCTAGGGAAAGACATACTATTTTGCTCAATTACAGGGAATTCTGTTGGTTTTATTTTATCATGTTGGGTACAGAGTTCCCTGTCCAGAGAATTCTGAGAAAGGATGACATGATTATCAGAATTCTCTGTATTTATGTCTTTCACTATAATTTAATAAAAAAGTAACTTTTTGTCACGAACCTATTCCTTGCCCCTCATTGCATGCAATAACTCTCCACAATCCCCTTAAATATCCACAACCCATCCATATTATACTAAATTAAGGGCAACAACATCCCTTAAAAATCGCATGATGGTATAACCGTCGGTCGGGGCATAAACCCATTAGGGTATAATTAAGGGATGAAGAAAAATACAAAATTATATTTAATTGTTTTCTAAGATATCTTTGTGACAATTTAAACAAACAAGAAGATTGATCTAAAAATTATCCTCTAATTTCTCTAAATAAACTAGGATCAAAGCCAGGAGTACATGGATGTACTGCCAAACAAGCAGTTTTAAATTCGGGTATATAAGCCACTTTTTCTTGTTCATCTTTGCTTAATGAGGTTCTTACATGATCTAAAAGAGCATGATAACCATTAAGCCCCTTATAGGAATAATCTAATGTTTTTTTGTATAACGATTTGAAGAAATCTCTGCCAGTTTCACCGAATCCGAATAATTGATTTTCAAATTCTCCAGAATTTAATCCTCTAAGTATTATTCCACGTTCAGATAACCTTTTTTGAACTTCTTCAGATTCAACAACAAAGTCAATTACATCTAAATCAGAATAAAAAGATTGATTATGATCTCCTTGCAAAGCAATCAGAACTTTTGCAGCATCAACTTGCCTCCAGACTGTAGATGTTTTTTCAGGATCATTCCTCCAATCAGAAAAATCTTCCAATTGATAAAGAGGTTCTGTACAATAAGTTGGAATGTCTCTTAAATTACAAATTGATAAATTCGCCCTAGTTCCACCCTCTAAAGAATTTTCTAACCAATCTCTTTGTAGATTGCTCATACGTACAGAGTCTATCCATAGCCTAACATCTGTTGAAGGATTTTTTCTTGTGATCTGCAATATATTCTCAAGAATACTATCTTTAATAGGTTGAAATATTTTTTGTTGTTTTGCTAAGTTCTTCCAAGTTGGCGATATCCAAAGTAAATTATATGCACTTTTCATTGTTCTTGTTTTTTTACTTCCTCCAATATATCAATAGTTAGTTTAGTCAAAGTTCCAGGCTTTAATTTTTTCTCAAACAATCTAGGTATAACTATGATTGCTTGATTGCCTTGTTTGGCTACCTTTTTGTATATTATAAACCTTTTTTCGTGTTCCATCTTCTATATATTTTATATATAAATTGATGTTAGGCCTTTTTAAGAGAGTGACCCTATACCGGAATGATTATAAACTCTAATTTCTTCTAATTT